>DASRHU010000063.1:0-5323 GCA_035650335.1 Gemmatimonadaceae bacterium
CGTCCTGATGAAGGACTCACCGTCGCCGCACACGCCTGGGCGCGCGGCGTAGTGAAAGGTGACGGCTCCGTCTTCCACGGCCGCGACACGCGACGCAAGCGACTGCGCCTGAAGGGGCGCCACGATCACGAGTATCGCCAAAGGGAGGGGAAGTTTCATCGCTGTTTCCTCATTCCTCGGTCCTCGTTCCTCATCGTTACTTCAGCACCAGGTCAGCGATCAGCTTCCGGATTCGAGGGTCGTCTTTCTGCGCGAGCCAGAAGAGCGCCTTGCTGCGCATCTCGGTGTCGCGATCGTCTCGCGCGATGCGCAGCAGCTCGTCGATCGCTGCCTCCTCATCACGCTGCGACAGAACGAAGATCGCATGCTCGCGCAGCTCGCGGTCATCGGCTTCGCGATAGACTCGCACGAGCTCCGACGTCGGCGTCGCCTCGCGCTGCCCGGCCCAGAAGATCGCCTTCCGGCGCAGCTCGGAAGGTTCGCGCTCGTCGAGCGCGCGGTCGATCAGCCAGCGTCCCCCCGCGCCTTCGTCTTCCTGCATTCCCTGGATGATCGCTTCCTTCACGTCATTGTCATCGAGACGCGGATACAGATTCCGCAGATAGTCGAACTCCGCATCCGGCGTGTCGCCGCCGTGCGTCAGCGCGAATACGGCATGCGACCGGACGCGGCTCGCTTCGCTCGTGTTCTCGATCATCGCGTGCAACGTGCGGCGCGCGCTCTCGCTTCCATTCTGGCCGAGCCAGAAGGCGGCGTCCCGGCGCGTGCCCACGCTTCCGCTCCGCGCGAGGTCGATCAACGCTGGAACGCCGACGTCGCCATCCAGCGCGTTGAGCGCCGCCATCGCCGCGCTGCCGAGGTCCTTCTTTCTCGGCTTGCTCTTTCTCCGGTCATCCACGTCGTCGTCCGGCTCGTCGCGCGCGAACTGCACGAGGGCCGGGATCACGCTGGCGTCGCCGAGGAGGCCCAGCCACAGTATCGCCTGGCGACGTGTGTGCTCGGCCCGCTGTTCGTCGCGCGCGAGCGCCAGCAACGGCTGAATGACCGGTGCGCCGTCGGCGAGTACCGCGGGGAGCAGCAAGCGATCCTTGCCGGACGCCGACTCCAACCGCGGCACGAGCGAGAAGAAGTACGACGACGCCTCGTGCGGCGGCACCACGCCGAGGTCCGTCACGCGCGACTCGCTGTCGGGCCACGCGCCCCCGACTTGCGTCCGCACCTGCGTCACCTGTCCGTCCGCGACGGTGAGCGTCACGCGCAATGGACCGGGCACGCAGCGGCTGTCGTTCCAGTGTCCGCCGATCGACTGAAAGTTGTGCGCGAAGATCGCGCTCCTGTAGCCGACGACATCGCGGCCGTTGCCGCACACGCCCATTCGGCTGTCGATCTGCATCCGCACGGCGCCATCCGGCGCCTGGGCGACGCGCGACGCGAGCGATTGCGCAGCGAGAGGCGTGGCGAATCCGATCGCGAGAGCGGCGACCCTAACGGCGAGCACGCTGGTATGCATGGTGATCACGGCTCGTTGAGAATGTCGATGAGCATCTGCTTGACGCGCGGGTCCTTCTTCTGGCCGAGCCAGAACAACGCCTTCTTGCGCATCTCCTTGTCCGGGTCCTTCTGCGCGATCTTGACGAGCTTGTCCGTCGCGATGCCGTCCCGCGATTCCGACATCACCCAGATCAGCTTCTCTTTCACCTCGGGATCGGACAGGCGGTCGTAGACCGTCACGAGCTCGCTCCCGGCGATGCCGGCCTGTCCGGCGGTCCAGAGTGCGTGCCCGCGCAAGTCGGCGCTGTTCGCTTCGTCGAGGGCGATGGCGAGCAGCCAGCGATCGTTCTCGAAGCCGCGCATCTGCGACAGGGAGAAGAGGATCTTCTTCCGGACCTCGTCGTTGCGCTCGCTCTTGTCGGCCTTCGCGAAGAGCGAGCGGAGGAAGTCCGCGTTCTCCTGCGACCGGCGCTGACCGATCCAGAAGATCGCCTTCTCGCGAACCTCCTCCGGCGTTTGCTCGCTCTCAGCCAGGCGGCGCAGCACCGCCGCGGCTCGAGGCGAGTGATGCTCGTGCAGCGCATGGATCGCCTTCTCGCGAAGCTCCATGTCGGGTGACGATGTGGCGATCGTCTCGAGCGCCTCAGCCGCTGTCTCCGTGCGCACCTGGCCCAGCCAGAACACCGCCTGACCGCGGACGGAGCGGCTCGGATCGTTCCGTATGATGTCGAGCAGTATCGCCTCCGTGTCGGGCGACCGCTTCTGGGACAGGAGGAACACCGCCTTCTCGCGCAGCGAGACGGAGCACTCGTCGCGCTTCTGCAGCACCTGCCTGATGATCGGAAGCGCGCTCTCCGCATCCATCTGAAGCAGCGCATTCATCGCTGCCGCGCGAATCTCGTTGTCTTCGTCGTCGCGGTTGCATGGCTGCGACGCTGCTCGCGTCACCGCCTCGGCGGACTCGACGTCGCCTCGCTGTGCGAGCATGCCACGAATGCGAACGGCAAGCTCCCGCCCGTCAGCGATCGTCGACGCGCGTGGGAAGCGCCGTTGCTGCGCCTCCAGTGCGCTGAGCGCTTCGCGCAGATCGTCGTCGCGCCCCGCCTTGTAGAGCGCGAAGGCGCGCCAGTACGGAGCGTCGGGGGCGTACTCGGATCGCGGATACTTCTCGACGATCTCGGCGAAGAGCCTGGCGGCGCGACGGAAATCGTTGCGATTGATGGCTTCGCGACCCAGTCGGTAGAGCGAGTCAGCGGGGTCCGCCTCGGCCCAGGGCTCCGGTGGGACATGCGCAAACTCCGGCTCCAGGGCGACGACGAGGGCCTCGATGGGCGTGTGCCACGCCAGGGCGTTAGGCATCACACCGGAGTAGGTGGCGAGCAGGGCGGCGGCACTCGCGCCGAAGAAGAGCTTGGTGATCATGGATTCGGTCCTCAATCGCCTGACACAGCGTCCGCGCCGGGACCGCCGGCGGGCACCGCTGTGCGGATTCGTGGAAGGAGATCGCTGCGCTCGAGCGCGCCTTCGATGAGCTCGCGGTCGGTCGGGTCGAGCTCGGCGCCGGACAGCTGGATGATCTGCACGAGCACGAGCTCCAGATCGTCGAGCAGCGCGCGGAGCTGCGGGTCGTCTCCCGCGGGTGAGTCGATGAGAAGACGCGTGCTCCCGAGGACCTGCCGTCCCCAGGTTCCCAGCTGGCGCATCTCGACGCGACTCTGCCGCGGCGCCTCACTGGCGCGAAACGCGGTGAGGAGCGCCTCGGCCTGCGTCAGCGTTTGCGTGGCGGCCATGCGATAGAGGCGCGAGGCGTCGGACGGCTCCGAGGGCGGCGCCGGGAGCGCTGCCACTGGAGCGGGCGGGGCACTCGTGCCCCGGAGTGCGACGCGATCGATCGCGACGCCGAGCAGTAACGCGGCGGCGATCGCCGACATCAGCAGCCACGGCTTGCGACGGGGCGGAGCGACGGCGGTCCTGCGTGCCGCCTGAATCGCCGCCCACATCTCGACACGCGGCGCCGCGTTCGGCGCGTTCAGCGTCGGCGCCATCGTGCGGATCCAGGCATCGAACGCCGGATCGTCCTGCGGCACGACGTCCGCGTCCGGTCCGAAGTCGAGACCGTCGCCCTGGTTCACGTCGTAGCGATCGTCGCTCATGTCGTTCTTCATCGTCCCCATTCCTCGGCGACCATCGCGAGTGCGACGCGGAGCTTTCCGCGGGCCCGCGAGAGCTGCGCCTTCGATGTCCCAACGTTTATTCCCAGCGTCGTCGCGATCTCCTGGTGCGTGTAGCCTTCGGCGTCATGCATCAGAAACACCGCGCGGCAACCTGGCGGAAGCTCGTTCACGGCTTCCATCACCTTCTCCCGCAGAAGCGGGTCCGAGCTTGGCGCCGCTTCGGCGAGTGCGCTCGCATCATCGAGCTGCGTGTTCCGCGCCCACTCACGCTTTCGTCGCCTGATCTCGTTGAGCGACAGCGACACCGCGATCGAATGCAGCCACGTTCCAAATGCCGACTCTCCCCGGAATCCATTGAGCGACGCGAACGCGCGAACGAAGACATTCTGCGTGACGTCACGCGCGAGGTGCTCCGCTCCAGTCAGCCGATAGCTGAGCCGGTAGACCTGCTCCACGTGTGCGTCGTACAAGGCACGGTGGGCGGATGCGTCACCCCGGCGCGCACGCTCGATGAGCGCCCGCTGGTCCGCGAGGTGGTAGTCTCGCTCCAGGGTCAGGCTGCTATCCGTCTCCATGTCTCGCCCGTGGGACAACGCGATGCGGAAAAGGGTTGACTGCGAGAAGCGGCGGTCGAACGCGGGCCTCAGGTGCGATACAACGATGATCGGCTCGACGGCGACCGCCCGCATCGTGGCGTGTGTCCCCTTGCCGCCCCCCTCGCCGAGCGCTCGGACTAACGAACCGCGGCGGGCCACCGACGTTCTCGTGTGGCAGCCCAGTGCCCTCGGTCGCGATCTCGCGATTGACCTGCGCCGGGTCTTTCGAGGCATGTGTGACGGGGGCGTCGAGGGCGACTAGCGCCGGGATCCGGGTATGCCGTTCCACTCCTCAGCGCGAAGTCCGGAGATTGCGAGGAGCCGGCGGCCACGTCATAGGGTGTCATGCCGCCGGGAGCAGTCACCTTCGCGTCGTGAGGCGGCGTGCCAGCGTCGTAGCGCGATGTGCTTACGAGGAGCAGTGCAAGCACCAGCCAGAGGCAGTAGTGCGGTGTCGCCGGCTATGGTCAGGCGGTCGCAACGGTGAAGTGAAGATCCTTGACTCCCACGGACCCGCTCTCCACGACCGTCAGCCCTGCCGCACTCAGCAGCTCGATCACGCTGCCGAGCGCGAGATGACCTCGCCGGTGGTGGAGGTGACCGATTATTCCTCCGTGACGCTTTCCCGGCGTTCCAAAGTCCACGGCGAGCACGCGTCCGCCCGGCTTGAGAACTCGGCGTATCTCGCGCGCGCTCTGCTCCCGCGTTGGCCGAGGAAGGTGATGCAGCATGAGGGTGCTGAGCACGACGTCGAACTGGGCGTCGGGAAAGGGAAGCGCTTCGACGACCGCGGTGCGGAAGGTGACGTCGACGCCCGCCTTGTTCGCCTTGCGAGTGGCGCGGGCGATCATCTCCGGCGACGCGTCGATGCCGTGGACGGCACCCGTCGGTCCCACGCGTCGCTTCGCGGCGATGGCGAGCGTTCCCGTCCCGCAGCCAACGTCGAGCACCGACTCGCCGGGCTCGAGGCGCGCGAGCTCGACGAGGCGCTCGCGGAACGGGCGCTCCCGACCGAGGGTGATCAGCCATACCATGAGGTCGTAGAAGCGCGCGGATGAGCGC
>DASRHU010000064.1:0-8522 GCA_035650335.1 Gemmatimonadaceae bacterium
GTGATGTTCGGAGCGATCTACGATCGCTTCGGCGCGCTCACGGCGTTCACGGTGGGAGCCGGCGCCGCCATGCTCGCCAGTATCGGGCTCTGGATCCTCATCCCGAAGCCGACATCGCCGGCGCTGCGAACCCGGTCGTGAGCCGTTAGGCCGACCGCGTGAACCGGGGAGACGGCGAAGCCTCATCCACCAGGTGCGCCTCGAACGCGGAATGCAGAACACCCCACCTGAGCGTCGCTCAGATGGGGTGTGGTCGAGGTCACATCGTCACTGCAACATCCCGCGAACGACGCCGGTAGCGGGGTGCCCGCTGTTCGGCTGGTACGCCGCCGGGTCGTCCACCCGCAACAGTGCGAAGCCGGCGACGTTCCCGATCGTATTGGCACCGCGGCCCTGCACGTGCGTCGTGACGATCACCGCGATCAAGTGGGGAATCGTGACTGGCTCCTTTCCGGAGCTTCCCGGAGCACCTGCCCACATGTCGTCGCCAAGCGGGATGGCGAATCCCTTGAAGCTCGCGTTCCCGCCATAGGAGCCGTTCAACACCTGCCTCGACCAGCCGGTGCCCCAGAACTGGACCGTGGCATCGGTGACGATTCCCCCGGCGTTGCCTCCCCAGATGACGAACGTTGTCGGGCGGTAAACGAAGAAGGATGCCGTCGCGGCTGACGACGGCTCGTACGTCGCTGTGCCAGCGAACTGCGCCGAGATCTGGTATTCGCCCGGGGGCAGCAGCAGCGAGGTGGTGCCCTCGTCGTCCGTCGTAAGGGACGCCGCGACTGAAGGTGCTGTGCCAACCCCCGTCGCCTGAATCGTTATGGTCTGTCCCGGAATCGCCGCGTCATCGTATTGCTCGCTCAACCGCACGGTGACGGGATTCCGTTCAACGAGCACCTTGTCTGTCGGGAAGCGCAATCTGGTAGGGGCCGGCGCCACGGGAAAGGTGAACTCGATGAACTTTGGCTGCTCGAGCTGCTCCCCCGTCGACCGTTTTGTCGCGAGCGTCATTCCCAGAGGCGGGGGGAATTCAGGATCGACGAACTTCAACCCGCCGTGTGATGTGTTGAAGATGTTCGGTGTCCGCCACGCCTCCCAATCGAAGACGTTGAACGTGAAGTACCCGCCGATGACGTGGTTTGGCTCCCACCTCATGTTGTCGAATCGAATCGTTACGGCGGTCGCGTTCGGGCGCACCGACATGGGGCTTGTTCCTTTCTGAAATCCGAAGCTGTCGGCTGCCACCGGGCCCGAGCCAATCGCCCTGACGTTGGCCTTGAACGGGTCGCCCTCGAGTTTGAGGTCCCAGCAATAGCTGACAGAAAGGGGGCTGAACCCCTTGATGGGGAAGATGCCTGCGCTCATGCACGTCGGCTCTTCGATGTTCAGGGTCATGGTCGTATCGGTCGGCGGTGCCCCGTTGGATTCGTAGGTCTGACCGATTCCGGCGTGGAACGTGTCGAGATCGGAGCAGCTCCCGACGTAGGGGCAGAAATCGACGTTCACGCCGAAGTCCAGCCCGAAACCGCCAAGGAAGGTGAGCGTGCCGCCGGGCGCCTCGAGCCCCTCTACGCCTAACGCTACCTCGCGGGGGACGTGGTAGACCAGCGGCGAGGACGGCGCGGCCGTGAACCGGAAGGGCCACGCGAAGCTGTATCCGGAGAGTCCCGCCAGATACGAGAAGTAGTCGATCTCGAGCCACCCGACGACGACCCAGAAGAACGGGACGCCGACGTTGAGAGTGCCGCCCGCGGACGGACCGCCCCAGCAGCCGTGAAACTCCAGGACGTCAGGATCGGCGAAATCCACGTCCTGCGCGTAGCACAACGAGACGCCCTCGGCGGCGGCCAGCGACGGGGGCTGGCCGGGTGAGATCACCTTGGCCGGTCGCGCGCGGAGCATCTCGCGCATCCCGGGTGGGGGCTCGACCGGCGTGAGATCGGTGATCGTCGTCGCCTCCACCCCCTCGCCCACCAGTCGGCCGACGACGATGATCTCTGTTCCAGGCTTCAGATCCTCGAAAGACTTCTCTTCGGCGTTCAGGTAGACCCTGGCGTCGGGAGTCGCGACCACGTGAAGCCGCTGGTTGAGCGCTCCGACAGCAAGCTCATGTCGGGTTACCGTCGCCTGCTCCCCCGGGCGAAACTCGAGACCGGTCTGGAGCAGGACCAGCGTGCGGTCCTGTGCATTGACTTGATCAACAACCCCGACCGCTCCGACGCCCCGCGGTTGCGGCGCAACGTCGAGCGATAGTGTGCCTGCGAGATTGGGAGATGAAGGGGCCGTTGGTAGGGAACTCTGATCCGAGCAGCCGGCCGCTACCACGAGGCCGGCGAGAATGAACGCGCGATAGGGTTGCCTCATGGAGCACCGTTCCTCGTTCAGTTGTGCCTAGCGTCGATCGGAGGTACGCGCACCAAGGTACGCGGCGAGGAATGGAGCGTCTGTAGGGATACGCCTCGATGTGGTGCGGGGAATGCCGACGCGGGGCGCAGGCACCTCGGGTCAGTACGGCCGGGAGCGGCAACGCCTAACGTCGCGGACGGCCTTCCTCGATCGGTCGCGCGACCAAGAGCACGACCAGCGGCTACATCTCCGGCACGAACATGATGTGCGCCTTGGGCGTGCCACTCCCCATGAGCCAGGGTGCTCCGCGAACGGGTTTGTCGGGAAGCCCGGTCGTCTTCGACGTCGCGAACGGGATGTAGACGACGAACAGCGATCTCGCCCCTTTCGCGGTGGCGGTGGACGCGTCGAACGTCGCCCACTCTCCCGTCAGCGTGTAGAGCGACGTCGGTGTGCGCGGCATGGTGAGCGTTCCAGCGCGGATCTCTCGAAAGCGGGTGCTGTCGACGTCATCACCGGTGACGCCACTCGCGCGCAGCGCCCGTCCCCGCGCCATGAACGGCTCGAGCGACTGGTGATAACACGCCACGTGGAACCGTGGCGAGCTCTGGTTAGGCGCCAGACAGGTCATCTCGCCGGTTCCCTTCCGCAGCGAAACGAGCTTCCCGTCAGCGCCGTAGCCCAGCACGGTGGCCCCCGCACGCATGTCGGCCGGCAGGGGCAGCACGGCGGCGGCAATCTGCTGCTCGGCATTCAACCGCGGTACACCCGGCGTGTTCGCCTGGGCAGCGAGGGTCACCGGAGCGACGAGAGCCAAAACAGCAATCCGGATTCCGCATTCCGCATTCGCCGTCAGCAGCATTTTGCCCCCGGTTTCGAATAGCGCTCCTCGAGCCGAGCTCGCTCGAACTCGGAGCGTGACAGTGGTGAGATCTCTGGATGATGACGCGCGAGATGAGCGCGGTACGCCTCATAGCGAGGCGCGCCGACCATCACGCGGAGCGCGTTTGCCAACGTTGCCAGAACCTGCTTCATGCCGGCGGCGGCGGTGTCGCCTCTTCGCCCGGGTGCTCGTGTGCCGGTGGCGTCTCGATCTGTCGATCGTCGGCCACGACCCGCTCCGCGGGCACGTCGCTCGGACCCAGGCGCGCGAGCTCGGCGCGAATCTTGTCGACGTCCACCTGAGAACCGAGTGATTCGGCGATCTCGAGCGCCTGATGGTAGCAGGCGCGCGCCCGCGACGCTTCACCGCGGCGACAATAAATGTCACCCACGACGCGCAAACACTGTGCGCGATGCAGCTCGCTCTTGGCGAGGACGAAGAAGCCGAGCGCGCCAGCCGCCAGCGATTCCGCGTGCGCAAGGTCATCCTGCGCGGCGAGCGCTTCCGCCAGGTTCAATGTCGCGATGCCGAGCAGCTCGAAGTCGTCGACCCGACGTGCCGCCTCGATCGCCTGCCGCGCGATCGATGCCGCACTGCCGTACCGGCCACGATCGAGTGCCGCGGCGGCCTGGTTGTTCAGCACGAATGCGACACCCCAGTCGTAGCCGGCGCGCCGGAAATGCCAGTACGAGTCGAGGAACAGACGCTCAGCGGCATCGAGGTCTGAACGTTGCGCGGCGATCGCGCCCATGTTTTGAAGCGCGAGGCCGCGCACACGGTCATTGACGGGGAGCTCGAGCACGCGCTCGTACAACGACACGGCCGCGTCGAACTCGCCGCGCTGGTGGTAGACGTTGGCTTCGGCGTTGATCGCTTCGGCGTACAGCGAATACTCGCCCGCCTGTCGGGCGACCGCGGCGCCCAGGCGCGCCGAGCTCGCGGCCTCGTCCCAGAGGGACCACACCCGGTACAAGTCCGCCTTCCGGCATAACGCGGTTGCTCGGACGGCTTCGTCGCCGCTGTGTGACGCTGTCTCGTAGAGGCGCAACGCTTCTTCGAGAAGTCCTGCCTTCTGCAGGCGCAGCCCTTCGTCGAGCTGCTCTTTCTCCGACGCAATCACTTGTGCCCCTCTGTCAAGTGGACGCGTACGAGTCCCCGCAATGTGCCGCACGACCCTTCGACACCGAAGATCTCCTGCGACAGACTGACCGGTTGCTCCGACTAGTGATCTGCGTCGCTCTTACAGACCCCACGGGAGCACCAGAAATGATCTCCTGCAAACAACCGGGGCTGTCTACTATCGCCCCAGCGCTGCTGCTGGCACTTCTCCTCGCCTGCGACGATGGCGAGCCAACCGCTGCAGTCGAAGCTCAGCCTTCCCTCGCCGCCAACCGCGCCGTCGGGCGGGGCAGCCTGTTCGTGTCATGCGAGACCACCAAGACCGACGCTGCTTCGACCGTGATTGGGGCCGACGGCGGAGTCCTCGCCTCTGGTGCTGCTGCGCTGCTCATCCCCCCGCAGGCCGTGCAGACGCCGACGCGCTTCACCATGGAGCCGCTCCCCGGCGGAAAGCTGGGTGTTCGCATCGCGGCCCGGGGCGCAACCGCGTTCGTTTTTGCTCGTCCGATCGCGGTCATGATAGGGTATGCGCATTGTCCACGCCAGGAGTTACGGCCTGGGAAGCTCACCGTCTGGCATGTCGACGACCGTACGGGCACCCCCCTGGAAGAAATGCCGACGGTCCACGACCCCCGAAACGCGGCCGTTGGCTTCCTGACCACGCACCTCTCCACCTACGCGGTGGCGCATTAGCCCTTAACCGACAACGAGGAACGATGAACGAGGACCGAGGAATTCGATTTGGAGGATCATCCAATTGAATTCCTCAGTCCTCGTTCATCGTTCCTGCTTCACCGCTCATTTGGTAGCCATCCCTGCCTCGAAAGGCACCTCCGTACTCGCCGCACGCTTCCGCCCACGCACCACTGCGAGCCACTCCTTGGCCGAGTCGGCGAGAATCACGATCACGGCGATCATGAAGAACCCCGCGACGGCCGCGTCGAGGCGATCGTTGAAGATCATGCGGGCCGCCGCCGCCGCGTCCGCCGCACCGCGCGGCAGCACCCCCGCGGCGAGCTGATCCGAGAGCATCCGTGCGTGCGCGAGGAAGCCGAGCCGCGGGTCATCGGCGAAGATCTTGGCCCAGCCGGCGGTCATCGTCACGATCACCAGCCACGCCAGCGGCAGGAGCGTGATCGGCGCATAACGAGCCTTCCCCATCTTGATGATGATCGTCGTCCCGACGCAGAGCGCCACCGCCGCCAGCAGCTGGTTCGCGATCCCGAAAAGCGGCCACAGGGAATTGATGCCGCCAAGGGGATCGGTGACGCCCTGGTAGAGGAAGTGACCCCACATCGCCACGAAGATCGCGCTGGAGAGCACGATCGCCGGGTACCAGGAGATGCGCCCGAACGGCTCCCACAGGTGGCGACCCAGATCCTGAAGCATGAAGCGGCCAACGCGTGTCCCGGCGTCGAGGGTCGTCAGGATGAACAGCGCCTCGAACATGATGGCGAAGTGGTACCAGAGCGCCATCGCGCCGCTGCCGCCGAGGACCTGCGAGAAGATGTTCGCCATCCCCACGGCGAGGCTCGGCGCGCCTCCGGTGCGTGACAACATTGTCTCCTCGCCGACCTGCGCGGCGATCGCGTGAATCTCCGCCGGCGTCACCGTGAAGCCCCATTGCGCGATCGCCGCCGCCGCGGTTTCCGCCGTGCCCCCGATCGCCGCCGCGGGCGCGTTGATGGCGAAGTAGAGGCCGGGGGTCAGCACGCACGCCGCGATCAGCGCCATCACCGCCACGAGCGACTCCATCAGCATCGCGCCGTAGCCGATCGGGCGCGCATCGGTCTCGTTCTCGAGCATCTTCGGCGTGGTGCCCGATGCCACCAGCGCGTGAAATCCGGAGATCGCCCCGCACGCGATCGTGATGAACGCGAACGGGAAGACTTTCCCCGCGAAGATGGGCCCGGTGCCGTCGACGAACTGCGTGAGGGCGGGCATCTGCAGCGGTGGCAGCGAGACCAGGATGCCTAACGCCAGCGCGACGACGACCCCGATCTTGACGAATGCCGAGAGGTAGTCCCGCGGCGCCAGCAGCAGCCACACCGGAAGCACCGATGCCGCGAAGCCGTAGGCCATGATCCACCAGGCGAGCGTCGTTCCGCCGAGCGTGAACGTCGCCGCCAGCGCCGGGTTTTCCGCGACCCAGCGGCCGGCGTACACCGACAGCACGAGGAGCGCGACGCCGATCGCCGAGGCCTCGAGCACCTTCCCCGGCCGGATCCACCGCAGGTACACGCCGAGCAGCATCGCGATCGGAATCGTCAGCGCGATCGTCACCGTGCCCCAGGGACTCGCGCGCAACGCGTTCACGACGACGAGCGCGAGCACGGAGATGAGCACGATCATGATGCCGAGGACGGCGACGAGCGCGGTGAATCCGGCGACGGGACCGATCTCATCCTTCGCCATCTGCCCGAGCGACTTTCCATTGCGCCGGACAGATGAGGCGAGGATCACCATGTCCTGCACGGCGCCGCCGAGCGCGACGCCGACGCTGATCCACAGCGCGCCGGGGAGAAAGCCGAATTGCGCGGCGAGCGTCGGCCCAACGAGCGGACCCGGACCGGCGATGGCCGCGAAATGGTGGCCGAAGACGATCCATCGATTCGTCGGGACATAGTCGCAGCCATCTTCCAGCCGCTGCGCGGGCGTGCGGCGGCGCGAATCGAGCGCGAACACCTTCGCCGCGATGATCTTGCTGTAGAACCGGTACGCGACCGCGTACGTGCAGAGCGCCGCGATCAGGAGCCAGGCGGCGCTGATCGTCTCCCCGCGCGACAGCGCGAGCCAGGCGAACGCGCCCGCCCCAAGAAGGGAGATCGCGGTCCATCCGAGGATCGACAACGGCTTGCGCATGAAGAGAAGGCTCGCTGAGGGCCGGCGGATGCGGATGTGGGGCGCGCTAAGTTGCGCGTCTCACCCGTGCGCGGTCAAACCGCCGCTGCCGTGCGACCCCGCGCGTGGTTAGCTTGGGACGACTCAACACGACACGCGTGAGACGCCTTGCTTCCATAGCGATCCTGACGGTGGCTGCCGCCTGCTCGCGCGGCCCCGAGCCCGGTTCACAGGTTGCCCCGCTGCCCAATCGCCCGCTGGCGGGGCTCGCGGGACAGCAGGTCATCGTCCTTCCCACTCACTATCTGCGACCAGGCGATAGTCTCGGCTGGGCCGCCGCGGCCGAGCGTCCGCGCCAGCTGCTGCGCGACGTGGACGACGAGCTGGCGTTCGCGCTCGAAGAGCGGGGCTTCCGCACGAAGTGGGTGCTCCCCGACCAGCTCGCCCGGTCGGCGCAGCGGAACGCGCCGCATTCACCCGATCCCTACGCACTGGCGGCGGAAGCCTTGCGCCCGATGGCGCGCCGCCCCTCGGACGGCCGCCTCACCGAGCCGCTCGCCTCGCAGGTCCGCGCGCTCGTCGCGCTCCACGGTGGGCGGTATGCGCTGTTCCCGGTGGAGCTGCGCTTCGAGAAGATCGGCGAAGGGGGGCGAGCGGTGCTGCACGTGCTGCTGCTCGATGCCCGGCTGTCACGCATTGCCTGGGGCGGTGACATCCGGGGTGACACGGCATCGACGTTCGGGCGCGGCCTGATCGCGAGTGCGGCGAACAACCTCGCCGACCTGATTGCTGCTCCCTAGGACGCGAGGCCGAGCTTTGTTAGGCCGCAGATGCACGCAGAGGACGCAGATTGCCCTCGGTGTCGGGATTCCAGATCCGCGTAGCCGTTAACAAAGAGCTTTTGGAACTTCATCGCACATGGATTGTCCACCGGCAGAGAGGTACCTGCGTCCTCTGCGTGCATCTGCGGCCAATATAGAATGACCACTCAAGTCACGCTGATTCCCGGGGACGGCATCGGTCCCGGCATCACCGACGCCACCGTTCGCATCCTCGAGGCCGCCGGCGCACGCATCACGTGGGACCGCAAGCTCGCCGGCATGGCCGCCGTCACCGCGGTTGGCGACCCGATGCCTGACGAGACGCTGGCGTCGATTTCCCGGACGCGGCTCGCGCTCAAGGGGCCGCTCGAGACGCCGGTCGGCTCCGGCTATCGCTCGGTGAACGTCGCGTTGCGGAAGAAGTTCGATCTCTACGCGAACGTCCGCCCCGCGCGATCGGTGACGCAGGGGCGGCGCCGCTACGACAACGTCGACCTCGTGCTCGTCCGCGAGAA
>DASRHU010000065.1:0-3442 GCA_035650335.1 Gemmatimonadaceae bacterium
CGATCCCAGTCACGTACAACGTCGCGCCAGCCTTTCTCGTCATACCGCGTGAGTTCGAGCTGGTGATCAATCTCAAGACCGCGAAGACTCTGGGCTCAAGATTCCGCCGTCTGTGCTCGGGCAGGCGAACCAGGTCATCGAGTAGCGCGTGCTCGACCAACGCGGCCGACTCCTCGGAGCGGCGCTCGGCTTCGCCGGGTGCGCGATGCCCTCGTACGACCGCGCCCTCTAGGCGTTGCGCACATGGCGACTCCTGGTCCGGCATCGGGCGCGTCGCCGTGGGGATGGCGCGTCAGGGCTACGACCTTCAACTCACGCGGTACGACGAGAAGGGCTGGTGCGCGACGTTCTACACGACGGGGATGGAGCATTCACCGACGAGCGCGGAACACGGTCCGGAGCCATCGATCCCGGCGTGATACTCTATCTGCCCAGCGAGCGCGGCATGAGCATCGACGAGGTCACCGATCTTCTCTACCATCGATCCGGACTCCTCGGCGTGTCGGGCATGAGCAACGACATGCGCAAGCTGCTCGCGAGTCCCGCCCGCGAGGCGGCCGACGCCGTCGATCTGCTCGTGTACCGGATCGGTCGCGACCTCGGCTCGCTCACGGCCGCGCTGCGCGGCCTCGATGTCCTCGTGTTCACGGCCGGCATGGGGGAGCGCGCAGCTCCGGTGAGGGCGCCTCGATGCGGCGGCCAATCTCGGGGGTGGGTCGAGAATCAGCTATCGGTATGGATGATCCCGACCAACGAGGAAATGATGATTGCGAGCCACACGCTGGCGTGCATCCGGCCATGAAGCTGACATTGCCCGGACTCAAAGAACTCTTCCTGCCGTCGCGCGCGACCCGCAGCCCGGCCGATATCGCGGCGATCGGGGCACGGGTGCTGTTCGAGGCGCCGGACAACGCCGTGACGCCGCGGCGGAATCTCGTGGAATTCCTGGCGCAGGTCAGCCTGTTCGAAGACCTCGGTCGCCGGGATCTCGCGCGCGTCGCCCGCATTGTCCACGAGCGGGACTACAGTGACGGCGAATACGTTTGCGAGGCGGGCAAGCCGGGCGCAGCGCTGTTCGTCGTGCGGCGAGGATTGGTCGAGGTCGTGAGGCATAACGCCGGCGGCGAGGAGGTTCCGCTTGCTCTACTGGAGCCGCCGGCCTCGTTCGAGGAGTCGGCGGCCCTCGGGACCGGAGTGATTCGCTGGTTCTCCATCCGTGCGCGTGGGCCGGTCTCGTTGCTGGCGCTCGGTAAATCGGACCTCGACGCGTTGATGCTCAATTTCCCGGTGCTGGCGAGCAAGATCCTCTTCCGGCTGGCGGGCATCATGGCCGCCCGACTCCAGATGCTGATCGATGCCGAGGGCCTCAGGAGTTCCGAAGAGCATCACGAGGGCAAGGGGTGACCCGCACGAGGGGCGCGAACGCGGCGGGCGTCGTGCTGAAATGTGTCGTCGCTACTGCCGCGTTCGTTCTCGCCGCCTACCTGGTCTGGGGACTGCGGAGCTTGATCGTGCCCGTGTCCGTGGGAGGCCTGCTCGCGTACATCTGTCGTCCGGTCGTCGCCCGCCTCGAACGAGGCGGGATACCGCGGGGGCTGGCGATGGTGTTGTTGCTGCTCATCTTCGCGCTGGTCGCGCTCGTCGGCGTCAATAGCGTTCGAGCCGCGATCCCCAGCGATATCGCATTTCTCGAGCTGCGCGTTCGCGCGCTCTACGCGCTGAACCACCGGTACCGCGCGCTGATGGGACTCGATCCGTCGTGGAACCGAGGCAACCGTCTCTACCAGCTGACGCATCGTGATCTCGACCCGTTGATGGATCGCGTGAACGAGATGCTGGCCCTGACACCCGATGAGCACGCTCAGTTCGTCGCCTCGCTCGAGCGCGACACCGACGTGGCATCCGCGCGATCGAACCGGCTGCTCGACTACGACCGAGCCAACGCGCAGGCGCACGAGATGCGTGCCCGCCGAACCGGCGGTATGGAGCCGGCCGGGAAACCGGTCGGTGGATCGGCGGCGAGCGCGCCGCCAACATCTGTCGCGAAGAGCGAGCCTTCCGGGCTCGGCGACGTCCTGTCGACCTGGATCATCGCGCCACTGATCTTTCTGTTCCTGCTGTGGGATACCGGAAGCATCAAGCGCGGCCTGCTGACCGCGGTCCCGAATCGGCTCTTCGAACCCGCGCTCGCCGTGATGGCCGACGTCGACGAGGCGCTCGGGAATTACGTGCGCGGACTGTTCCTCGAGTGTTGCGCGCTCGGTCTGACGGTGATCGTGTTCATCACCATCGTCGGCGTCCCGTTCAGGTGGGCGATCACGATCGGAATCCTCGTCGGTGCGAGTAACGTCGTGCCGTACATGGGGTTCGCCGCCGCGTTGCTGGGCGGCCTCGCCTACGCGCTGCTGGCCGAGGACATCAATCCCCTGGTGCCGCTGGTGACCGTCGAGAGCTTCGCCATCTGGGTCGTCGTGGCCGTGGCGCTCGCCGAGCTGCTCAAGAACGTCGTGTACGAGCCCATCCTTCTCGGCGGTGCGGTGAAGCTTCATCCGCTCGTGGTGGTCGTTAGCGTTTTGGGAGCCGCAACCCTGTTCGGTCCCGCCGGAATGTTTCTCGCGATTCCTACCATCACGGTCGTGAGAGTGCTCGTCGCGAGCAGCGCCCGACAGCTCAAAGCCTACGGGCTGGTCTGAAAGGTCACTGTAATCGGACCGCGAACACCGATGACGCTCGCCCCTCGCCGCGAAGGCGATGCAGCGGTCTCGGGCGACTCGGCCGGACGATCGGAGCCACGACGGTATCGTCTCGCGAGGCCGGAGCTTCCCGCTCGGGGTCACCGTCGTGGAGGGCGGCGTCAACTTCTGCATCTTCTCCGGAGACGCCAGCGCGATCGAGCTTGGGACGATCGTGGACCCGTCTCCGCTCGACGAGCAGGGTCCTCGCACCGACGCATCAACGCCATGAACGTGAGCGACGCCCGCCTCTGGCACCCCAGGCTCCGCATCAACCGCGTTCTGCGCGTGATGCCGCACACGTGCTGGAGCGCGGAGGCGTAGGCTCAAGTTCGCGTGGAGTTCACGAAGGCGCTCGGGCTGCGGAGCGAGATCCGGCGGGCGGGCTAGTTCAACTAGGCTCGTGACCGCGCCCTCCTCATGCGGCGCTGTACTGGTGCGCGCCGTGGCGTTCGGCTAGACTCGCCGCCAGCCATCCTCCACCGAGGTGCTCATGCGGCTGATCGAGCCCGAAGTCATTCTCGCTCTCTGGACGTTATCGAAACGGCGAATGATGCGTTAGGCGGCAGGGATCCAACCTTCATTGGTTGTAGGAGAACTTTCGTCATGATCTACATTGAGCGATTCTGCGAAGATTCAGAAGCTATATGAACATTCGACCGGAGCGCGGGCGCGCTGATTCACAAAGATTATCTAGTTCCGCATACGTC
>DASRHU010000066.1:0-3389 GCA_035650335.1 Gemmatimonadaceae bacterium
GCCGGTGATGCCCGGCATTACGTCGAACGTCACGTCGCTCACGGCGACAACGCTCCCGAACCAGCGCGACACGCCCTCGACGCGAATCACCGCGCTCATGGCGACAGCCTCCGATACCGCCACCAGAGCACGGCACCCGGCCCCAGCGTCCAGAGGAAATACCAGGCGACGAGCATGGCCGAGCCCAGCGTGCGGGCGGGAGCATCCTCGGTGATTTCGCTGGCCTCGCCGAAGATCACGTCGTTCACGTGCACCGGGATGTTCGTGAGGTTGAACATGGAGACCCATGGGCCTGCGGGTCCCTTGATCTCCTCTGCGAGACCGACGGTAAACGGGGCGGTGATGATGAACAGCCCGACGAGGAACACCGACGCATAGGCACGCCGAGTGGTGAACGACGCCGTCAGCATTGCGAGCGTCGTCGTGTACGCCGCCATCGCCGCGCCCGACGCGAGGAATCGCGGGATGTCGAGCCAGTGTGCGCGCAGATACGCCACCGGGTCGGGATCACCCATGGAAAGCCCGAAAAAGAGGATGAATTGCGGGAGCCAGACCGCCGCCAGCATCACGACCAGGAACGCCGCCCACCGCGACAGGATGTAGTCGGAGCCGGTCAGCGGTCGTACGAGGTAGAGGCTGATCACGCGATTTCGGCGATCGGGGCACAGCAGCTCCGGCGCGACGACCGCCGCGAACACGAAGAGGATGATCGACGCGAACGAGTAGAAGTCCGAATGCGAGGGCAGCCCCGCGCGCTCGGCCGTTCCGGGACCGCCGAGCCGATTCGCGGCGCCCGCCACGATCGCCATGACGAGCCCGATCGCCGACAGCACTCCGATGAAGAACCAGGGGAGAACCTTCGCGCGCGCACCGCGCCCGAAGCCGAGCGCCGTTCGAAATCCATCCTTGAAGACGGCGACCCTCGATCGCCCGCGCCCTTCGCGCCGGCCGGCGTAGCGCTGGTATCCGATGTCGAAGACGGTGCCACTTGCGGCTCCGTAGTCGAGCGCATCTTCGGTTCGGGCCACGGTCTCTGTCATGCGACTCCGTTCGTCGATGCGATGTCGTCGGCGCGATCGAACAATTCGGTCAGCGCACGGCGACGGGGTGCCATCCGACGGAGCGGCGCCCGCGCCTCCACCAGCGCATCTCTGACGTGATCGTAGACGGACTCGTCAGGCCCCTCGATCGTCAGGCCGCTGCGTTCCACGGTCACGGCCACGCCACGCTTCTCGAGCGCAGCCGCAAGCTCCGGGCGGTTGCTGTCGACCTCGATGAAGACGGTCTCCGTCTCCCTGGTGAACTGCCCGACCTCCCCGGACTGGACCAGCCGCCCATCCTGCAGGACGATGATGCGGTCGCAGGTGCGCTCGATGTCCGCCATCAAATGCGAGGAGAACAGGACGCTGATGCCAAACTCTCTGTGCGTCTTGCGAATCAGCGTCAGCATGTCCTCACGTCCCGCGGGATCGAGTCCGGCGGTCGGCTCATCGAGGAACACGAATGCCGGATCGTGGACCAGCGACTGTCCAAGCTTGACACGTTGTTTCATCCCGGTGGAGTAACCGCCGATGGCGCGGTACCGCTCCTCGAACAATCCCACGTGTCGCAGCGTGTCGGCGGCGCGTGTGCGCGCCATCGCCGGCGGCAGCCCACTCACCTCCGCCATGTGCGTCAGGAATTCGGCGGCGCTGGTCTGCGTCGGCAGGCAGTCATGCTCGGGCATGTAGCCGACGCGCGCACGCACGGCGACACTCTGGGACGCATTCTGACCGAGAACGGTCGCCGTACCCGACGTCGGCTGGAGCAGACCGAGCAGGATCTTGATGGCGGTGCTCTTCCCCGCGCCGTTCTCACCCAGGATGCCGGTGATGCCATCGCTGATGCTGAAGGTGACGTCGTTCAGCGCGACGACATCGCCGTAGTGCTTCGTCAGGTGCTCGACGGCAAGCAGTGGCTCTCCAGACGCCATCAGGCACTCTCCTTCGTGGCGCACGCGTCGGCGTATCCGTACTCGCACGCCCTGGCCCGGAATTCCCTGGCCCGCTCGGGCTGGCGGTACACGCCCGCGCCTCGATCGTACATCGAGGCCAGACGCGCGCACGCCTCTCCATGCCTGTCCTCGCACGCCTCGCGGTACAGCAGCGATGCCTGGTGGAAGTCGGTCGCGACGCCGCGCCCGGTCTCGTAGGCGACCGCGCGCTCGACGCATGCGTCTACCTCTCGCCCCTCGCACGCCCGCTCGAAGAGCGACGTCGCGATGGAGTCGTTCCGGGCAACGCCATTGCCGGTGGCGTACAGGCGTCCAAGGCCAAGACATCCGAGCGCCACCTGCTGCTCGCACGATCGCTGGAAGAGCATCGTGGCACGCGCACCATCCTGCCGAACGCCTTCGCCGGTGGCGTGGAGCGTCCCGAGATGCGCGCACCCCGACGCGTCGCCACCATCGCACGCCTCCTGAAAGAGCGCGGCCGCACGCGTGACATCTCGGGTGACGCCTGAGCCTCGCTGGTACAGCGCGCCGAGCCGCGTGCACCCGTCGGCGGCACGAAGGTCACACCCGCGGCGGAAGAGGTCGAATGCGCGGGTGGAATCGCGCTTCACACCGCGGCCACGCTGGTACGCCACTCCGAGGCTGGCGCATCCGGTACCAACCCCGCCGTTGCACGCGCGATCGAACAACGCGGCGGCGCGCTCGTCGTCGCGCAGGACGTATTCACCTTTCTGGAGCTTCACCGCGAACGCATTGCAGGCGGCGGCGTCCCCCTCATCGCACGAGCTGCGCAGCTGCCTGGCTTCGGCGTTGCCGGGGTGACATCCGGAGATCGCGAGGGTCGCAATCGTTATGAGATAGAGGAGAGCGTGCGTGCGTCGACGCACGCTCGGGAGGGCTCGCGATCGCATTGGATGGTCGATCGGGACAGGGAACCTGCACGGGGCGGGCGTCGCCCCTCGGGAGCGATACGCGAGGCCAACGGCAGAAGTTTCTTGACCTCTGCGACCCCGGCAGATTCACTGGAAGCCGCGTCGCAGGACGCCCCCCGCCCGCGGGAAGGGCCGAGGCCCACCTGTGCACCCTCTCCTGGAACGCGGCCCCGATCCGAACCTGGCAGGAGCGTCGTGGGCGACGCCGCTGGCCTGGGCCAGCAAGAGGGGCCATGACGACATCGCCGGCACGCTTCGCGCGGCAGGAGCATAAGGGAACTCCGGACGACGCCTCCCCGTTATGCATCGACCCGATTCGCCGGCACGCATCACTTCATCACATCAGGGGCAGGGATCAACCGATGAAACCCGTCATTCTCCAGGAATTCGTCTCGGTCGATGGGTTTGCCGCGGCCGCCGATGGCAATGTCGACTTCATTCCGGCGTCGAACCAGGGCGACCAG
>DASRHU010000067.1:0-8173 GCA_035650335.1 Gemmatimonadaceae bacterium
AGCTCCCGATCCACCTGCGTGAAGATCATGTCGAGGTGGATCGCGGTGTTCTCCTTCGGCATCACCACGATGATGACGTCCTCGATCGGGGTGTGCTCGAACAGGAGCGACGTCAGATGGTCGATGGCGGCCGGGCTCGACCGCTCGCTGAACCCGATCATCACCAGGTCGCGTCGCAGCGGATGCACGTCGCCGCCCTCGAGCGTGTAGTTGAGCCGTCGCTCCACCGATCCATCGTAGAGGAGTCCACGATTGGCGAGCTTTGGATGATGGAGGAAGAGCGCTTTCATGATCAGCTCCTCCGACCACCGGGCCCCGTATCGCATCGAGCCGATCATCACGTGCTCGCCGATGGCCATCGCCACATCGCGAGTGAAATAGAGATTGGGCAGCGGGGGCAGCTCGTATCCCCACTCGTTGAGCGTGAGCGCGAGCGGCCCCTGATGCTCCTCTTTTCCCTCGATGAGCATGCGGACGATGGTATCCGGCGCCTCCTCGCCGAGCGTGCGGGCGAGTGGCGTGGACGGGACGATGTCCATCGTCTCCTGGATGAGCAGCTGGCGAACCGCGTCGCTCTGCACCACGTCGGCGAGAAGGTCGCGGACGTAGAACACGTTGGCGAACCGCTCGAGGATGGCGACGAAGCGGCGGTGCTCCCGCTCCGCGATCTCGACGTCGATGATGTCGTCGTAGAGGTAGTCTTCGCGGGTCGAGGGAGTCACCGCCAGGAGCTCGGGTCCGGGGGTGTGGACGAGGACCGATCGGAGGCGGCCGATCTCGGAAGTGACGTGGACAGTCATCGTGGCGCGTAAGATAGCCGCTCGCCCACTGCCGCAGGGATGAGGGAAGAGGGGGAGAGGGATGAGGGTGAGGGGTGAGGGAAGAGTGAACGAGGTGAGCGGGACTCAAAGGGAAGCGGGAAGGGGGAAGCGGGAAGAGGGGGCTGGCGATCTTGGGTGGCGGTCCCCCCTTCCCCCTTCCCACTTCCCTCTTCCCTGGTGTGGCTCCAACCTCGTTCACTCTTCCCTCACCCCTCTCTCTCATCCCTCTCCCCTCTCCCCTCGGGTGTTGATTACTTTGTGAAGGAATTCACAAGCCAAAGCCCGCGTGAAGCACATCGCAGAATCCACCGTCCGCCGCCTCTCCCTCTATCTCCGCTTCCTCGAGGACTTCGAGCAACGCGGACTCGCGACCATCTCCAGCGATGAGCTCGCCGCGCGCGGTGGCACCACCTCCGCCCAGGTGCGGAAGGATCTCTCCTTCTTCGGCTCCTTCGGAAAACGCGGGCTGGGATACGCCGTCCCGGAGCTGGCCGCGAAGCTGCGCGACATCCTCGGGCTCGGCCGCGAATGGCGCGTCATCATCATCGGCGCCGGCAAGATCGGAAGCGCCCTCGCACAGTATCGCGGCTTCCGGCAGCGGGGCTTCAACGTCGTCGGCATCTACGACAGCGATCCGGCCAAGGTGGGAAAGCGGGTGGACGGATTCACCATCCGCGACCTCACCACGCTCGAGAAGGACGTGGCGAAGGAGGAGATCGACATCGCCGTCCTCACGGTCCCCGCGGAAGCGGCCCAGCAGGTCGTGACGCGCATCGTGAAGGCCGGAATCGGCGCGGTGATGAACTTCGCCCCCGTGCAGCTCCAGGTCCCCGACCACATCGCCCTCAAGAACGTGAACATGGCGATGGAGCTGGAAGGATTGTCGTTCGCGCTCGCGAACCGGACGCCGTTGAACGACTGAGGTCGTCGAGGTCGTCAAGGTAGTCGAGGCGGTCGAGGTGAACCTCGACTACCTGGACGACCTCGACGACCTTGACTACCTCAACGCCTCGACAACCTCAGCCACCTTCGACTTCCTCAAGCAGGATGAACTCCCCCCCGTGATAATGCGGGGGCAGGCGCGGCTCCATCCCGATCCGCCGGCGTCCCACCACACGGAAGCCGTGACGCTCATAGAACGCTACGAGCGCCTCGTTGCTCGCCCAGGTGTCCATACGGAGACCGGCCCGCCCCAGGGCACGGCAGTGCGCCCGGGCCCATGCGAGGACCGCCGCGATCAGTCCCTTGCCGCGATAGGTCGATGCTCGCGCGATGCGATGGAGATAGATGTGCTCGCCACGCTCGAGCTCACCCCAGATCGCTTCGTCCTCGTAGGCCACCGAGAACACGCCGACCAGCGCATCCCCGTCCATGACGCGGAAGAGCCGCCCGGCCTCGATCTCGGCGAGGATCGATTCATCGGAGAACTCCGGCCACAAGATGGCGTTCTGCTCGCGCTGAATGCGCCGCGCATCGGCATACGCCGCACGGATCGCCGGAAGGTCAGAGAGCGCAGCGGGCTCGACTCGCATCAGAGCTGACTCCATGGGGTGGCGAGGGGAGGTGATCAAGGTGAAGGTGACGAGGCGAGGAAGTTCACCTCGACACCATTGACACCCTCGACACCCTCGACACCCTCGGCTATAGGGCCTCACGCAGGACGGCAGCGAACCTCTCCGGCGACAGCGTCTCCGGCCGCGCCTCAGGTTCGATACCCGCTGCGGCGAGGATTTCGTCGGCACGTTCGGCAGGCACCGAAAGAATCGAGCGCACCACGCGACGCATCTGCTTTCGCCGCATCCCGAACGCCTGCTGCACGAGCACGCGAAAGCGCTCCTCCTCGTGAGGCGCGATGGCCGGATCGTCACGCGGGGTGATGCGAACGACGGCTGATTCCACCGACGGCGGCGGCGAGAACGCGCCGGGCGACACCTTGAAGAGCGTCTCGGCGGTCGCGAGCGCGGTGACGTTCACCGTCAGCGCCCCGTAGGCCTTCGTCCCCGGTGCGGCCGATAGGCGATCGGCGACTTCCTTTTGTACGAGATAGACGGCGCGTGTGGGACGTGGCGGCCTGAGCGCATGGAAAAGGATCGGCGTCGTTATGTAGTACGGCACGTTTCCCACCAGCGAGAACTCACCCCCCGCGAGCGCCCCGAGGTTGGTCTCGAGCACGTCGCGCTCGACGATGTCGAGCTTCGGCTCCTCGGCGTATCGCAACCGAAGCTGCGCGGCCAGCGCGCGGTCGATCTCGATCGCGATCACGCGGCCGGCCCGCTGAAGGAGCTCCTGCGTCAGCCCGCCGCGCCCGGGTCCAATCTCGATGACTGTTTCGTCGGGGCGGGGTGCCAGGGCATCGGCGATGCGCCCGAGGATGCGCGGATCGCTCAGAAAGTGCTGGCCGAGGCTCTTTCGTGGCGGGGGAAAGGCACGGGCGTTGCCCTTTCTGGGCGACGTCACGCCCTTCTCCGGAGATCACGCATGCGCCTTCCCTGGCAGCCCAAAGAGCCTCCCCTCGCGGTTCGCATCGCCCGAACGTTGGAGCGTCGCGGCGTCGGTATCCAGGGCCTCGCCGTGGAAACGCACCGCGGCCGCGCGACGCTTCGCGGAGTCGTCACCAGCGACGTCACCCACGAGCGCGCGATCGAGATCGCGCGATCGGTCGACGGCGTTAAAAGCATCGATGACCTGCTCTCCGTCGTGGATCCCGAGCACGTGCGACGTCACCGCACGCTGCGACCGGAGGACTGCACGCAGGTCTACATCACGCAGACGGGGGACACATTGCGAGGTGTCGCCGAGAAGGTGCTCGGCGACAGGGGGAGGTGGCGGGAGCTGAGGGAGCTCAACCGGTGGGTGGCGGTACGGGGACCGCTGGCGCCCGGGCTCAGGCTCAAGGTCACACGGCAAAGATGACAGAGTTCAGAATACAGATTTCAGAATTCAGAAATGAACTTACGGGCAGCCAACGGTGGCTGCCCGTGGTCGTTGCTGAATTCTGAAATCTGTATTCTGAACTCTGTCATCTTTGCCGTTCGTTCAACTCCGAACCAGCACGATCGTCAGATCATCGCGCCGCAATCCCCCGCCCGTGTGCGCCTCGACGAGCTCGAACACGCGCGTGAGTATCGCCGCCGGCTCCTCTTTTCTCGCGGCGATGATCACGTCGAGGATGCGCTGCTCGCCGAGCCGGACGTCGTTGCGGTCGCGGGCATCGCTCACCCCGTCGGTGAAGAGCACGAGGAGATCGTTGTTGCGCGTCCACCGAACCGTGCGTGCAGCCGGGGGCTCATCCACCATTCCGAGCGGCGGATCGAGCGCGGCGAGCCGGCGCATGGTCCCCTCGCCGCTGATGATGTACGCGTGCGGGTGCCCGGTGTTCGCGTACCGGAGTGTGCCCTTCTCGCGGTCGATCACGCCATAAAACGCCGAGATGAACATCTCGGTGGACTCGAGCTCCTCGGTGAGTGACGCGAGCAACGCGTTGAGGACTTCCCCCGGATCATTCGAGGTCTGCGCGTGAATCGCGGTGGCGCTCATTGCCAGCGCCATGATCAACGCGGCGCGATAGCCGTGGCTGGACACGTCGGCGATCATCACGCCGGTTCGGCCCGCTCCCAGGCGAAAGAGGTTGTAGAAGTCGCCGCCGACGCTTTCCGCCGGCACGACGCGCGCGGCGACGAGCGCGTCGGGCGCAACGATCTCGGCGTGCGGCAGCAGTCGCATCTGGAGGTCGTGCGCCAGCTCCATCTCGTGGACGAGCCGCTGTTGCGTCAGCGACTCGCGCACGAGCCGCGCGTTCTGGATGGCCGATCCGATCTGCGTGGCGATCGCGGTGATCAGCTTCTGGTCGCCAGCGGTGAACGGCAGCTTCGACGCGCGATCCGAGAGGTTGACCACGCCTAACGGCTGCATGCCGCCGCCCGGCGGCGTCCACATGATGGGGACGGAGAGCATCGTGCCGCGCCGGTACATCTCCTCCTCGGCGCACTGGTTCGCCGAGCCTTCGACGATCATCGCACGGCACTCGCGGAAGACGCGAGCCGAGACGCTGCATGCGTCCGCGACGGCGATCGCGGGCAGATCGGTGCCGGTGATGCCGAGCGAGGCGACCGGCTGGAGGAAATCGAGCTCGGGATCGTGCACGAGAATCGATGCCCGGCGGGCGCCTACCGTCTCCGAGATCTCCTTCAGGATCAGACCGGCGGCCGCCTCGAGCGACACCGTTCGCCCGAGAATCTCGCTGATCGTGTAGAGGAGGTTGATCTCTTCGTAGCGTTCGGCCAACTCGGTCGCGGCGTGCTCCACCTCGAGCGAGGCCTGGAGTGAGTGTGCGACCACCGGGAGCAGGAACTTCATGAACACTTCGAGCGGCGGGCCCGGGCGCGTGCATGGACCCACGACGAGCCAGGCACGGCGCGGACCGTGGATGGGCTGCACGAGCGCCTCACCACCCGGCGACTGAACGCGAGCGGGCGGTCCGTCGAGAGGGGGCGTCCACGAGTTGAGTACCGACTCCGGCCGGGAGACCGCCTCACGAACGGGTGCGGTGCCGTCCTCCTGTACCCACAGCGCCGCATCGCATCCCGTGGCCGACGTGAACGCCTCGAAGACCTCCAGCAGCTCGCTCACGAGCGCCGCAGCGTCATCCGGATGACGTTGCCTCGGTCGTCGAATCGCTCGACGGAGTCCATGAGCCGACGCATCAGGAACAGCCCACGCCCGTCCTCGCGCATGAGGTTTTCCGGGCTCGTCGGATCGATCTCGGCCGTCTCGAGATCGAATCCATCGCCTTCGTCGGCCACCTCGACCACGAGACGCTCGCGGTCGACCTCCGCGCGAACGTGCACGTGTCGATCGAGGCGCTCGCGGTTGCCGTAGAGAATCGCGTTGGAGAGCGCTTCGGTGAGCGCGACGGGAACGTTCAGCGCGAGGTGTCGCGGCGCATACGAGAGCTGCGCGCATTGCCCCGTGATCATCGCGACGATGTCCTCGATGTAGCGGACGTCGCTGGGAATGGCCAGCTCGATGGCGAGACGCACATGCTCCACGGGAAGCGCGTCGTCGCCGGGCGTCGGGACGCTCACGTCCGGCGGGATGGGGTGCGCGCGCGCCGGAGCGGGGGCCGGCGCGGCCTGGCGGCGGGCAGGGCCGCCGCGGCCGCTACGCGCCTCACCCCGCACCTAGAAGCTCTCGAGGGCCCGCTCGCGGGTGTCGGCTATCTGGAAGAGCGTATCGAGCTTCGTCAGCTCGAACAGCGTCTTCAGGTCGTCGTTGAGGTTCGCGAGTCGGAGCTCCCCGCCCTGCTCACGGATCTTCTTCGACAGCGAGACGAGTACGCCGAGCCCCGAGCTGTCGATGTATCCGGTTTGGCTGAAGTCGATCAGGAACTTGCGCTCCCCCTTCTCCAGCTCGTCGAGCACCTTCTGCTTCAGCTCTTGCCGGTTGCCGACGATGAGCTGCCCCTCCACATCGACCACGACGATCTCGCCATTCTTCCTGATCGAGAAGCTCATTGATTGTTCTCCGGAATGATCACGTACGAATCAGCCGTCATGCCGTCGCGGCCTGCAGCGCGGTGATGGCGGCGACATTGATAATGTCATCGGCGGACGCGCCGCGCGAGAGATCGGAGCAGGGTCGCGCCAGCCCTTGCAGAATGGGGCCGACGGCACTCGCACCAGCGAGCCGTTCGACGAGCTTGTAGCCGATATTGCCGGCGTCCAACGAAGGAAAGATGAGGACGTTCGCGCGTCCGGCGACGGAGCTGCCTGGTGCCTTGCGCATTCCCACCGCCGGGATGAGCGCTGCATCACTCTGCAATTCTCCATCCACGGCCAGGGCGGGGTCTCTTCGGCGGATTTCCTCGAGCGCCGCGCTCATCTTTTCCACAGACGGGCCACCGCCACTCCCCCGGGTGCTGAACGAGAGCAATGCGACGCACGGCTCATCACCGACGATTCGCCGGCGGTCACGCGCGGCGGCAATGGCGATGTCAGCGACCTGCGACACATTCGGATCGGGGATCACCGCACAATCGGCGAAGGTCAGCACCTCAGGTGATGCACCACGAAAGGGTGGCACGGTCATGTAGAAAGCGCTCGAGACCGTGCTGACGCCGGGCGCCGGACCCACCGTCCACAGGGCAGCACGCAGCACGTCGGCTGTCGTCGTGGCCGCGCCGGCGACGCACCCGTCCGCGTCACCGAGGGCGACGAGGCCGTCGGCGAAATACACGGGGGTCGCGGCGAGCGACGCTGCCCGTGCGGGCTCCAACCCCTTGGCGCTTCGCCTGACGAGCAAGTGCTCGGCCACGCGAGCGGCGCGTGGATCCCGGGCTGGATCGAGGACCGCCACGCCCACGCCGCGTGCATTGGCGTGCGTTTCGGGACGCGCGGGATCGAGCACGAGGATGGGATTCGCGATGCGCTCCCGCTGGATGACTCGCACCGCGTCCAGCGTTCGTGCGTCCCACGACTCCGGAAAGACGATCCGCATTGGCGTCGCGGCGGCGCGCCTGCGGACGCCTTCGAGAAACGTCACCTCCGTGCGAAGCGCGCGCGGAGCGCGGTCTCGACCGTGGGGTGCACGAGGTCGCTCGTGTTGCCGCCGAAGCGCGCGACTTCGCGCACGAGGCTCGAGCTGACGAAGGTGAGATCGATCGATGGCACCATGAACAGCGTCTCGAGCTCCGGATAGAGGTGCCGGTTCATGAGCGCCATCTGATACTCGTATTCGAAATCGCTCACCGCGCGAAGTCCGCGAATGGCGATGGTCGCGTTCACGCTGCGCGCGAAATCGACGAGCAGTCCCTCGAACTCGCGCACCTCGATGCGCGGATCCTCGCCGACGGCCGAGCGGATGAAGTGCTTGCGCTCATCGATCGAGAACAGCGGCTGCTTGGCGACGTTGATGGCGAGCGCGACGATGAGCCGGTCGACGAAGCCGAGGCTGCGCCGGATGAGATCCTCGTGGCCGCGGGTGATGGGGTCGAAGGACCCGGCGTAGAGGGCGATTCGGGGCATGGGGGAGGAGTTTGCCTCAGTCGGTCATCAGGCGCAACGGCTGGCATCGGGTCGACGGCAAAGACGTCAGACGTCAGATGTCAGATTTCAGATTTCAGAAACGACCGCGGGCAGCCACACATCGGCTGCCCGGGTTTTTGTCTGAGGTCTGAGGTCTGACATCTGACGCCTGACGTCTTTGCCGTCCACCCCGAACTTCTATTGACAAACCCTGAGGCCGACGGGATTTTGCCCCGTCTTTGAAAACCGGGCCGGCATCTCTTCCATTCGCCAGTTCCCGCCCGAATTCCCCCCGGAGAATCACCATGGGTCTATGGTCGAAAAAGAGCA
>DASRHU010000068.1:0-14317 GCA_035650335.1 Gemmatimonadaceae bacterium
TCAGGCGCAGTCGCTTGCGTCGCGTGTCGCGGCCGTGGAAGACGGAGCCGTCACCTTTCACTACGCCGCGCGCCCAGGCGTGTGCGGCGACGGTGAGTCCTTCATCAGGACGGGGCGATCATCGTATCACGGATCGTGGTCGAGCAACCGGGCGACGGAGCCGTGCACCTTCGGGCCGGTGCAAGTCCGCCTGACGCTGGGGGACGGAGCTGTCCACCGCATCGAGACGTGGGTCGGTCCGTTGCGCTCGCGCGACGCGCGCGACCTGGGTGAAGTGTCCGCCCCGGAGGCGGCGCGCTACCTGATGACGATCGCCGCGCGGGGTGCGGCTGGGGCGAGCAAGAGGGCGATCTTCCCCGCGGTGCTCGCCGACAGCGTCACCATATGGCCAGCGCTCTTCGCGATCGCGCGGGACACGGGAACGCGCTCGAAGGCAACTCGGCGCGACGCGCTCTTTTGGCTGTCGCGCTTCGCCAGCGGCGCCGTGGCCGGGCGTCCGAACGACCCGTTCGCGGGCGAGGACGAGGAGCCCGGCGAGGACGACGAGCTCAAGACACACGCGGTCTTCGTGATGTCCCAGCTTCCTCGCGAAGAAAGCATTCCTCAGCTGCTCGAGATCGCGCGGTCGAATCCCAACCGTCGCGTGCGCAGTCAGGCGCTCTTCTGGCTCGGGCAGAGCGGGGATCCGCGCGCGATCGAGCTGTTCGAATCCGTGCTCCGGCCATGAGCGCGTAATCCCCGTCGCTCAGGACGCGGGATCGTCGCGCGCCATCACCCGGCCGAGCTCGA
Organism: Gemmatimonadaceae bacterium; assembly: GCA_035650335.1. Lineage (GTDB taxonomy): Bacteria > Gemmatimonadota > Gemmatimonadetes > Gemmatimonadales > Gemmatimonadaceae > JAICNG01. Next base: position 790 of record DASRHU010000068.1, read on the forward strand.
CCGAGCTCACGTGCAGAGCGCGCCGCTCGAGCGTCGCACCAGCCCCATACGTCCCCAACGCCACGGCGAGCGACGTGAGAAAAGGCAACGGCAGCTCGGCCACGAGCGCGCTGATGTACGCGAGCATGCCCGCGATGAGCGTCGCCACCGCCGTCTTTGGTCCGCCGATCGACGTAAACAGTCCGAACGTGATCGTCACCAGCGCCCCCGCGCTGCCGAACGCGGACGCTTGCTCGACGAGCGCGAACACGCCCTCCGCGTGCAGCGCGAGCACGTAGGCGACGACGCCGAACCCCATGACGCCGGCGCGCGCGAGCAGGAGCTTTCGGCGCTCATCGACGATTCCCGCCACCGGCACGATCAGGTTGTGCGATAGAAGACCGGACGCGACGAGGAGAGTGCTGTCCACGGTGGAGAGAATCGCCGAGATCAGTGCGCCGGCGAATATCGCGTACCCTAACGTCGGCAGGACCTCGCGAGCAACGACGGGCACGATCTGCTCGGCGTCGGCGACCCCGGGAACGACGGTGGCCCCTACGAGACCGATGAAGAGCGGGATGGATCCGAGGAGGAGATACAGACCGGCGGCGCCGAGCGCCGAGCGGCGGGCAATCTGAGGTGATGGCGTCGCGATGACGCGCGACACCAGCTCGGCGGCGACGACGGACCCGCACACGGGGATGGCCCAGGCCTCGATCGCCTGGAAGAAGGTTCGGTTGCCATCAGTGATCGCCAAATCGCTCGCGGCGAGCGCGGTGACGGCGTCGGCGGGGCCGCCGAGGTGGATCACCACGCCCACCAACAGGATCACGAGCCCGACGGCGAGCACACCCCCCTGAATGACATCGGTGATCGCGTCCACGAGCAGGCCGCCGAACGCGGTGTAGAGAATCGTGAATCCGGCGGCGATGGCAATGCCGGTTTCTACGTGGAGCGCGGTTCCGGTGCTGAGCACGGACCCGAACGCCCGAATCTGGGCGGCGGCCCAGAGCACGGAGCTCGGGATGAGAATCAGCGCCGCGCAACGCTCGGTCGTTGTCGAGAAACGATCGCGAAACAGGTCCGCGAGCGTGGTGAGCCGCCGACGCCACAAGGGAACGGCGAAGACCACCCCCATGAGCACCAGGCACAACCCATAGCCGAAGGGCTCGGCGGCGGTCAGCGAAAACCCTTCGCGCAACGCGCGCCCGCCGGAGCCGATGATGGTCTCGGCGCCGAACCAGGTCGCGAAGATGGAAAAGGTGGCCAGCGTGTAGCCGAGTCGCCGGCCGGCGACGAGATAGTCCTCCTCGGTTCTGATGCGCCGCGACACCCAGAGGCCGATGCCGAGCTGGATGGCGAGGTAGGCGAAGATCGCGACGAGGGTCACCGGCGCGGCGATTGCGCGAAAGCGGTGGGCATTCGAGAATCTTACTTCACCGACGATCGTTCGTTAACGGCTGCCGCGTCCGTGCGAGGAGGGGACCGTGCTCGAGTCGATTCGCGTGCTTGCTGCAGCGTGTATCGCTGTACTCCTGGCGGCACCCGTCGCCACGCCCCAGGCGAGGCGCGCCGGGTCCAACGCCGAGCGGCAGGCGATCTACTATCCCGGCCCGGGCGAGCAATGGGAGCGCCGAGCGCCAGCGCAGGTCGGGCTCGATGCGCGTCAGCTCGAGGAGGCGATCGCGTTCGCGAAGGCGAGCGAGACGAAGCAGCCGCGCGATCTCGAGGCCGCGCACTATCAGAGCTTCGCCAGGGAGCCGCACGGTGAAGCCATCGGTCCGTTCAAGGCGCGAGGCGATCCCGCCGGTGTCATCCTGCGCCACGGCTACATCGTGGCGGAGTGGGGCGATCCACACCGCGTCGATATGACCTTCAGCGTCACCAAGAGCTTTCTCTCGACCACGGTTGGCCTCGCGCTCGATCGAGGGCTCATTCGCAGCGTCCAGGATCGCGTGGCTGACGCCATGGCGCCAATCGAGCTCGTTATGCGCGAGCCGGCGACGAACGGCGAGTCCGCGCTCCTGCCCTTCGGCACGCCGCACAATCGCAAGATCACGTGGGATCACCTGCTTCGACAGACGAGCGACTGGGAAGGCACCCTCTGGGGGAAGCCGGAGTGGGCCGATCGCCCGACCGGCGAGCCGTCCGAGTGGCGAACGCGCGCGCGCCTCGAGCCGGGGAGCGCGTACGAGTACAACGACGTGCGCGTCAACGTGCTCGCGCTCGCCGCGCTCAACGTCTGGCGGCGCCCGCTGCCGCAGGTGTTGAAAGAGCTGGTGATGGATCCGATCGGGGCATCGCAGACGTGGCGCTGGTACGGTTACGAGAACTCCTGGGTCCTCATCGACGGAGTCGCCATGCAGTCGGTGAGCGGCGGCGGCCACTGGGGCGGTGGGATGTTCATCAGCGCGCGCGATCAGGCGCGCTTCGGCTACCTCACGCTCCGCCGCGGCAAGTGGAAGGACAAGCAGCTCTTGTCTGACGCCTGGGTTCGCATGGCGCTCACCCCGACGCCGGCGCAGCCCACGTACGGGTTCATGAACTGGTTCCTGAACACCGATCGCAAGCTGCTGCCGAGCGCGCCCGCCTCGGCCTTCGCGCACCTGGGCGCCGGCACGAACGTGGTGTACGTCGACCCGGAGCACGATCTGGTCATCGTCGCGCGCTGGATCGAACGGAATGCGCTCGACGAGTTCGTTAGGCGCGTGCTGGGAGCCGTCAAAGGTCCTTAAGCGACTTCCCCGCAGGGACGCTCCCTCGACAACCGCCGCATGTGTCCCGCTCCTCGACGCGCGCATCGAGGACGCTCGGCCGTCCGATCTCGACTCCCTGGCTGATCCGGTAACGGAAGGTTCCCGACGCCTTCCAGTCGAGGTTTGCGCGACTCGAGTGCGGACTCCGCGTGCGTGGGTTCGTGCGGTTCGGGCCACGCACGACACCTCGGCGCGGCCGGTGTCAGGGGTTTGGATGAACGTGCGGGGACCTTTTGAACAATCGTGCTGATCCGCGAACAGCGCGGTGCGCGACGGCGTTATGGGAGGCAAGCGAGTACCGGGTCGTGAATGCTGTCGTCCTCAGGACTACGCGGCGTTGCCAAGCAGCCTGACGAGTGTTGTCGCTTCACGCCGATGTCGCTCGAGCAGCATCTCGCGTAGCGTTCGGGCTGCAAGCACTGCGTTTCGAAGTCATCACTCACTCACAGGTCCCCAACATGATGGAGACTGTTCTCCGCCGCTCGGCGGTCATCACGCTGATCGCCCTCTCGGCCGGCTGCGGATACGACTCGAACGCGCCGGAGTCGTACGGCACGCCGGCGGTCGCCGACGCCAATGAAGGCCTCTGGATCGCGAGCGGTATCAATCCGGCCCTTCTGCGTCTCGCGCCGAGCCAGTTGCTGTCCAACGGCCGCCAGATCGCCAGCACGACGGTCACGACGTCGAGCGCGTCGCTGCTCACCATCAATGGCATCGCATTCGACGACGACGGCACCATGTGGGTCGCGAGTGCGGACGACTCTCTCGTCCTCGCCTTTTCGCCGGACATCCTTGCCACCTCCGGACTGAGCGAGGCGAGTACGGTCATCGCTCCGGTCGAGCAGTCGCTGCGCGCGTCGGCCGGGATCGCGTTCGACCAGTCGCAACGATTGTGGGTCGCGAACTTCACCACGGGAACGATCGTTCGCTTCGATCGTGGACAGCTCGCCGCTGGTGGCGCACAGACCCCGGCGGTGACTATCAGCGGTATGTCGGGGCCGACGGCGCTCGCCTTCGACGCGAGCGGCTCATTGTGGGTGACCAACTCCACGGCACATACCCTCTTCAAGTATTCCGCCGCGCAGCTCGAGCGGTCGGGTTCCCCACGGCCAGCGGTCGTGTTGAGCGCCGTGGACAGCTCGCTCTCGAATCCGTTCGCGCTCGCCTTCGATGCCGGCGGCAGGCTCTGGGTCGCCAACATCGGTACGGCGACGATCGCCGCGTTCACCCCCGAGATGCTGGCCGTGACGGGCTCGCCAACGCCGGAGCTCGAGATCGTGTCGTTAGGTGATAGCTCGTTCGTGCTTCCGGTCGGCCTGGCATTCGACGATGAAGGGAATCTGTGGGTGGGCGGCGGCGATGACGCGGTGTACAGGTTCGCACAATCCACCCTCAGCCCGACCGGCAAGCCGACGCCGAGCAAGCAGCTGTTCCTGAACGGCCGCACCCTGCTGAGCGGGATCGCCTTCTGGCCCAAGGTTCCCGGGCTGCCGATCAACTGATGTCTCCCAACCACTCGCGCTGCCTGCGCCTGATGCTGGTGAACACCGTCCTGGTGGTCCGCGCCGCCGGCGCGCAGGAGGCTGCGCCGGAGATCAGCTCGGCGCTCCGCTCCGGCACCCTCAGTTTTGTGGGGCATGCGACGGTCGGTGACTTCGTCGGATCGACGACTCAGGTGTCGGGAGCATTCTCGGGCACCCTCACCAACGCGCGCGGATGGGTCGAGGCGCCCGTCGCGACGCTGGTCACGAACAACGACCGGCGCGATCGCGATCTGCGCGCGTCGATGGAGGTCGATCGGTATCCCACGATGCGGTTCGACCTCGATAGCACCGTCATCGCGTCGGCCCACGACGGTGCGCGCGATACGGCCGATGTGCTGTTGCACGGCAGACTCGCCATTCACGGCGTCACGCGCGTGGTCGAGCTGCCAGCCGCGGTGTCGCGCCGCGGGGACACGCTTCAGGTGAATGCCGCTTTTCCACTGGACGTGACCGATTACCGCATCGGAGGCCTGAAGAAGCTGTTCGGAGTGCTCCGCATGCGGCGACAAATCGAGGTACGCGTTGACCTCCGTTTTGTACGCGCGACCAATGAGCTCCAATCCCTTACTTCGAGCAGACAGGAGAAAAGCAGATGAACCATAATTTCCGCCGCATGATCGCGGTCGGCGTCAGCCTCGCTGCGATGGCGGCATGCGACGACTACGGGACCGATCCGGTCCCGGCCCCGGAGAACGAACCAACGGTGTTGGCGGCGACGGGCGACATCGCCGCGACCGTGGAGGAGTTTCGCGCGCTGTTGGGCGAGCCGTCCAACGGAGGAACGCCCGAGGAGCAGCCCACGGGTCGCCGTGAGATCGCCTGGGATGGCGCGGGCGCGAATCCATTCAACAACCGGAATGATTTCCCGGCCGATTTCTTCAACACGAACGTCAAATCGGGCGCGGTTTTCACCACGCCGGGAACCGGGTTCCGAAACGACAGCCTGAAGTTCGCCGAGGTCAATGCGGGCTACGCGGCGCAGTTCGACGCGTTCAGCCCGACCAAGATCTTTTCACCGATCGGCAGCAACGTCATGGACGTCCTGTTTCAGGTTGCCGGCCGGCCGACGCCCGCACAGGTGACGGGGTTCGGAGTCGTGTTCAGCGACGTCGACACCGACCAGGCGACGACGATCGAGTTCTTCGACGCGAACGGGCGCAGCCTCGGGGCGGTAGCCGCTCCTCGCCGCTCCGATGTCGCCGGCTTGTCCTTCGTCGGCGTCAAGTTCGCGGATGCCGTTGTCGCCCGCGCGCGCATCACGCTAGGCACCGGGAGCCTCGGCGCGAACACCGCCGACGTCTCGGCTGGCGGCAACGCTGATCTCGTCGTGACCGACAACTTCATCTACGGCGAGCCCAGACGCATTCCGTAGCTCCACGATTCGCAGTCGCCACGCGGACGGACGGGTGTTTCGCCGTCCGTCCGCATGGCCGGGAACGCCTCGCAAACTCACAAGGACTCGTCACGTGACCCGTTCATTCCGCGCGCTCGTCCGCCGCGGCGCACTCATGGCGATGGTGGGCTCCCTCGCCACGCTCGCACCCGCCTCGCTCTCGGCTCAGTACTTCGGGCGCAACAAGGTCCAGTACGAGTCCTTCGACTTCCGTGTCACGCACACGGACCACTTCGACATTCACTGGTACCCGGCGGAGTCGCTGGCGACGGCGGACGCGGCGCGCATGGCCGAACGATGGTACGCGCGGTTCGGGCACGTGATGACCCACGCGTTCTCGAAGAAGCCGATCATCTTCTACGCGAACCATCCTGACTTCCAGCAGACGAACGTCGTCGGCGGCTTCATCGACCAGGGCACGGGCGGCATCACCGAGGGGCTGCGCACGCGCATCATCATGCCCTTCACCGGTCTCTACGCCGAGAACGATCACGTGCTCGGCCACGAGATCGTGCACGGGTTCCAGTACGACATCGCGACGACCCAGACTGGCGGCCTCCAGAACCTTGGATCCCTTCCACTGTGGGTCATCGAGGGAATCGCGGAGTACTTCTCCGTCGGGCGCGAGGATCCGCACACCGCGATGTGGATGCGCGACGCCGCCCTGCGAAACGACATCCCCACCATCGGTCAGCTCACGCGCAGCAACCGCTATTTCCCGTATCGCTACGGGCAGGCGCTGTGGGCGTACATCGGTGGCAAGTACGGCGATGAAGCGATCACCAGGATCTATCGTGTCGCCCTTCGAGAGGGGTTCGAGCGGGCGTTTCAGCGGGTGCTCTCCCGATCCACCGACTCCGTGTCGAAGGACTGGCACGCCGCGGTTCGAGAGGCGTACACGCCCGTGTTCGCTGGTCGCACTGCGCCCGAGCAGGCCGGAACGCGTGTGCTCGAGCGGTCCGGCGGACAGCGCGGCGAGACCGATATCTCTCCCTCGCTTTCGCCCGATGGCCAGCGCGTCGCCTTCTTCTCCGGCCGCGGCATCTTCGGCATCGACCTGTACATCGCGGACGCACAGACCGGCACGATCATCAAGCGCCTGACGAGCCCGAACAACGACAATCACTTCGACGCGCTGAGCTTTCTCGCATCGGCGGGCTCCTGGTCGCCCGATGGTCAGCGACTCGTCTTCGTCACGCAAGCAGAGGGCGATCACGAGCTGTCGGTGTACGACATGGGCGAGAACCGCATCGTCCAGACCTTCCGGCCCAGCGAGGCGGAGGCGATTACCGACCCCGCGTGGGGGCCGGATGGACGCATTGCATTCGTTGGCCATGGCCGGGGCATCAGCGATCTATTCATTCTCGACCCGACCGATGGCTCCGTGCAGCGTCTGACCGACGATCGTTACACGGAGCTTCATCCCGCCTGGTCCCCCGACGGGCGGACGATCGCGTTCACTACCGACCGCGATCCCGCCACCAGCTTCGAATCACTTGTGTTCGCCCCGATGCGCCTCGCGCTCATCGATCCCGCAACGCGTGAGATCCGTCTGGTGCCGAGGATCGACGAGCGCGCCAAGCACACGAATCCGCAGTGGGCTCCCGATGGAAAGTCCATCCTTTTCATCGCCGACCGCGGCGGGGTGAGCGACATCTATCGCTGGTCGCCCGATTGCGATGTCCGTCAGGTGACGCGACTCGCGACCGGCGTCAGCGGCATCACCTGGTCATCGCCCGCCTTGAGTGTGGCACGCAACACCGGTCGGATGATGATCTCGGTGTTCACCAATCAGGGGACCTCGCTGTTCCGTCTCGAGCCCGATCAGACGGTCGGCACTCCCCTGGTCGAGGCGGACGCGCAGATCACGGCGGGCACTCTCCCTCCCGCGGCCGCGAGCAACATCGTGGGCGTCTACCTCGACGCGCCGTCGCCCGGGCTGCCGACGACCTCGTTTTCCACAACGAAGTATCGGCCAAAGCTGCAGCTGGACTACGTCGGTCCGCCGTCACTGGGCGTCGCGACGGGTCCGTTCGGCGTCGGCCTGTCCGGCGCGATCGCACTCTACTTCGGCGACATGCTCGGCGATCGCGTACTGGGGAGCGCGGTGCAGGCGCAGGGAAGCCTCAAGGACTTCGGCGGCGAAGTGTTCTATCTGAATCAGCGACGCCGATGGAACTGGCTCGTGAGCGCATCGCACACGCCGTTTCTCAGCGGGTCCGCCGTCGCGTTCGACACGCTCATCGGTGGAAACGTCTTCGATGTCATCGAGCGTCGACTCCAGCGGGAGTTCTACGATGAGATCGGCGGCGGCATCCAGTACCCGTTCTCCCAGACGCGACGGTTCGAGCTCGGCGCGTCGGTGACACACGTGTCCTACGATGTCGAGGTCGAGCGCTTCTTCTTCGACCCCATCCAGCAGGTGGGTCAGGAGCAGGTCAGTGGCCAGGCACCGCCAAGCGTCGGCTACGGCCAGGTGTCCGCGGCGCTCGTCGGCGACTACTCGATCTTCGGTCTGACGTCACCGGTCGCCGGCGGACGGTGGCGCCTCGAAGTGTCGCCGGTGTTCGGCGATCTCAACTTCCAGAGCTTTCTCGCCGACTGGCGTCGCTACCTGTACGCGGCCCCGGTGACCTTCGCGTTCCGCGCGCTCCATTTCGGTCGATACGGACGCGACGCCGAAAGTGATCGCATTTCGCCCCTGTTCGTGGGCTTCGAGCAGCTCGTTCGCGGCTATGATCCGGAGTCGTTCAACGGTAGCGATTGCTCCCGCGGCGCGTCGGAGTGCCCCGAGTTCGACCGCCTCGTCGGAAGCCGCATTGCCGTCGCCAGCCTGGAAATGCGCATACCGCTGATCGGCCCCGAGGGGTTTGGCCTGATCCCGTTCAATTTCCTGCCGGTGGAGATCGCGCCGTTCGTGGACGCGGGCGCCGCCTGGACGAAGGACGACGACGTGCGATTCGCGTTCGACCGCGATGCGCTCGATCGCGTTCCAGTCGCGAGCTACGGGGTGAGCACGCGAGTGAACCTGTTAGGCTACGCGGTGCTCGAAGCGTACTACGCGTTCCCCACGCATCGAAGGACGGGATGGCGCTGGGGCTTCAACTTTTCGCCGGGCTGGTGAGGAGTGCCGGGGTCCCGGGATCCCGGGACCCCGAGCGAGTCATGTCACATTCATCCGAGGAGTCACCAATGAGGAACACCATGCGCACATGGGGCGAGGAAGTGCTGCTTTTCGCGGCGGTCATCGCCATCGGCGTCCTGGTGATAGTGCTTTGAACGCCGATCCTATTGAATGAGTCCGTGCTGCGCCGCGTAGCGAACGAGGTCCGACGTCGAGCTGAAACGCATCTTCTCCATCAGTCTCGCGCGGTAGGTGCTCACGGTCTTCGGCGAGAGGTCCAGGTCGGCCGCGACTTCCTTGACGCTGCGGCCCGTTCCCAGCCCGCGAAGCACCTCGAACTCCCGATCCGAGAGGAGCTCGTGCGGCGCGCGGGCGATGTCCGGACCGAGCCGGGCGGCCAGCTTCTCGGCGAGCGTCGGGCTGACGTACCGTCCGCCCCGGTGTACACGCCTAACGGCGTCGAGGAGCTGTTCCGGCGAGTGGTCCTTCGTCAGGTAGCCGGCGGCGCCGGCGCGAAGGGCCCGGACGGCCCACTGATCCTCCGGGTGTGTGCTGAGGACGAGGATGCGCACACTCGGATGATCTTCGCGGAGGCGGTGGAGCGTGTCGGTGAACGGCATCCCCGGCATCGAGATGTCGAGCAACACCACATCGACCGCGACCTTTTTCAGTGCGGCAAGCGCCTCGTCGCCGGTCGCCGCTTCGGCGGTCACCGAAATCCCACGATCCTCCTCGGCAATTTGCCGGAGTCCGGCGCGGACGATGGGGTGATCGTCGGCGATGAGCAGGCGGATCATTACGCCAGGGCCAGCGCCGACAGCGGCAGGTGCAGCGACACCGTTGTCCCTTGCCCCGGAAGACCTCGAATCTCGAGCGTGCCACCGCAGGCTCGCGCACGTTCGCGAAGCCCGATGAGACCGAGTGAGCGTGGGCCGCTCACCTCGCCCACCGTGATGCCTCGACCGTCGTCACTCACCTCGAGGGACAGGAATGTCGCGTTCTGACGCAGCGCCACCGTGAGATGCCGAGCCCCGGCATGGCGAGCGACGTTGGTCAGCGCTTCCTGGAGCATCCGGAAGACCGACGAAGCCACCGAGTCGGGGGTGGAGCCACCGTTGACGTCGATGATCAGATCCAGCTCGAGACCGGTGCGTGCCGCGAACTCGTGTGATACCCACTCGACGGCATCCGGAAGCCCGAGGTGGTCGAGCACGCTGGGACGAAGCTCGGTCACGATGCGCTGCACCGACACCATGACCTCATCGAGGCGCTCGAGGAGGCTGCGATAACGGCCGGCAACCTCGGAGGAGACGTGGCGTCTCAGGCGACGTCCCAGCCACGCGACGTCCAGCTTGACACCGGTCAGCGCCTGACCGAGCTCGTCGTGCAGCTCGCGGGCGATGCGGGTCCGCTCGTCCTCACGCACGGACTCGAGATGCGCGGAGAGCGCGCGGAGCTCTTCACGCGACCGGGAGATTTCGGCGGCAGCCAGGTATCGGTCGGTGATATCGCGCTGAATGCCCAGATGCCCGGTGATTCGGCGACGCTCGTCGCAGACACACATGTAGTGGCCTTCGATCCGTAACGGAGTGCCGTCCTTTCGGCGCTCCTCTGTCTCGACGTGCAAGTGCCCCTGATCGAACATGGCGCGCCACGCCGCCTTTCCGGCCTCGATGTCATGCGCGAAGAAGTCAGCGGGTGTCATGCCGATCATCTGCCACAGCGGGCGCTGGTAGTGACGCGCGAATGCCTCGTTTGCGATGGTGACTCGCTGGTGATGAAAGACGTACTCGAGCACCGCGTCCTTGTCACACGTGTCGCTCCACTCGACCGGCTCATCGATCATCATGATGAGGAACCCGTCGAGCGACTGCGTGAAGAACAGCTCTCGTAGACTGTCCTGCGTGACGGTCATGGCGGTGCCCGCCCGTCTGCTGGTCAGATTCGGACTGCTGTCCCGGTGACGACAATCCCGCCGGTAGGGGAATTTCGACGACAGGCGGCTCGGGCGACCCTCGCCTCAGCGTGGCGAATGGTGGTGGTCGCGGGAGGAGCGCTACCAATGTAACACATGGGCTCTTTGCCGCCACGTTTTGACGACCGACCCGCGGGCTGCGGGGGCGTCAGATAGCGGAGTATCTTCAGACTTCCAAAGGAGATGGCGCAACACGCACGGACGCTCACTCGACAACCGCGACATGCCCCTCTGGTGCTGGATTCTCATCGCCTGCCTTCCGCTCCAACTCGTTCCAGCCGCGCCGGCGGTCGGTCAGGGCGCGCCGCCCGCCGATAGTCCGGCCTCGGTCACCGTCGAAGTACGTCAAGACACGATGCCGATAGAGGGGGCGCGCGTGCGTAGTGCGCGCCTTGGAGCCCACACCGATCGCGCTGGCCGCGCCGTGCTCCGTCTCATGCCCGGTGTTCACAGCATCGTCGCCGCCAAGATCGGCTTCGAGCCGGAGACGGTAACCGTCACGCTTCGCCCGCGAAGCGATACGACCATCGTGATCGAGTTGACGGCCCTCGCCGCTGAGCTCTCCGGCATCGTCGTCTCCGCCGCACGAAGCGGGCGGCGCATCGAGGACGAGCCGCTCCGCGTCGAAGCGCTCGCGCAGGAGGAAGTCGAGGAAAAGCTCCGCATGACGCCGGGCGACATCACGATGATGCTCAACGAGTCATCCGGGCTGCGGGTGCAGACGACCTCACCATCGCTCGGCGGCGCGAACGTGCGCGTGCAGGGCCTCCGCGGTCGTTACACCCAGATTCTCGCCGACGGGCTGCCGCTGTACGGCGGCCAAACCGGCGGGCTCGGATTGCTCCAGATCCCACCGATGGACCTCGGCGGCGTCGAGATCATCAAGGGCGTCGCCTCCGCGCTCTACGGCGGCTCGGCGTTAGGCGGCGTGATCAACCTCGTCTCGAAACGGCCGGGCGAGGAGCCGGCACGTGATCTCCTCCTCAATCAAACGACGCTCGGTGGCACCGACGCCGTCGGCTTCGCGTCCGGCCGTTTGGGGCGCGGCTGGGGCTATACGTGGCTCGCCGGCGCCCACCGCCAGTCACAGATCGACCGCGACGACGACGGATGGACGGACCTCCCGGAGTACGAGCGCGGACTCGTGCGCCCGCGCCTCTACTGGACGAGCGAGCGCGGCCACTCGGGGATGATCACCGTCGGTACGACGCTCGAGCGCCGCGAGGGTGGGACGATGGATGGAGCGGTGGCGCCGAGTGGGGTTCCGTATCCGGAGCGCCTGCGAACGAACCGGTTCGACGCCGGCGGCCTCGCTCGGTTCGTCGTCAACGGACGCCATGTGATCTCGGTAAGAGGCTCGTCGGCCTGGCAGACGCACCGGCACACGTTCGGCGACGTCGGCGAGCGTGATGATCATCTCACCTGGTTCGCCGAGGCCGCATCGACCTTCACCAGGGGAACATCGAGCTCGGTGGTCGGCATCGCCGTGCAACAGGAGCGGTATCGGGCCCGCGACGTCGACGGGTTCGATTACACGTTCACCACGCCGGGGATCTTCTCGCAAACCACGACGGACATTGGCGAGCGCCTGGCGTTGACGGGGAGCGCACGACTCGACAGACACAGCGAGTACGGCACGAAGCTGTCGCCCCGCCTCTCGGCTCTGGTGAAGATGACGCGGCGGTGGTCCCTGCGGCTCTCGGCGGGGACGGGCTATTACGCACCGACCTGGTTCACCGAGGAGACCGAAGTGATCGGCCTCACCCCCCTCGCGCGACTGTTTGACATTCGCGCTGAGGAGGCCCAGAGCGGCTCGGCGGATCTGGGAGGCGTGTGGGGTCCGGTGGAGCTCAACGCTACTGTGTTTGGATCGGTCGTTAGGCTCCCCGTCGGCGTTGTCGAGGCGCCTGGTGGCGAGGGTCGCGTCACACTGGTGAACGTGCCGGGCCCCACGCGGACGACGGGCGGCGAGCTGCTGCTGCGGTGGAAGCCGGAGCCGTTTCACGTGACCGCGTCGTACACATTCGTGCGCTCGACCGAGGAGGACCCCGAGACCGGCGATCGACGCCCTGTGCCGCTCACGCCTCGCCACCAGGCCGGGCTGGTGACGATGTGGGAGCAGGAGGAGCAAGCCCGAGTCGGCGTCGAGGTGTACTCTACCGGCCGTCAGTCGCTCGACGACAACCCGTATCGCACCGAGAGCAAACCGTACGTTCACATCGGCGTGCTCGCGGAGCGGCGCTTCGGCCGAGCACGCGCATTCGTGAATGTCGAGAACGTGCTGAATTATCGCCAGACGCGCTCCGATCCGCTCGTGCTCCCCGCGCGCGGGATGGGGGGGCGCTGGACCGTGGATGTGTGGGGGCCGCTGGAGGGGCGCGTCGCGAACGTCGGGCTTCGCATCGACGCCAGGTAGATCGAGCTCGAGCATCTGTTGTCGATTTCTCCCCACACCGTTCGACGTTCCTGTACGAGGCAGGCGCAGGGCGCGCCGCCAGGAGACTTCCCATGGTGAGGATTTCATGAGAAAGCTGATTGTTTCCGAGTTCGTGACCCTGGACGGCGTCATGCAGGCGCCGGGAGGCAAGGACGAGGATCGAGACGGAGGGTTCGAGTACGGCGGCTGGACGCTCCCGTACTGGCACGACGACATCGGCAACAGCTTCGTCGCGATGATGAAGGACTGCGATGCGTTCCTGCTGGGACGCCGCACGTACGTCACGCACGCCGAGGCGTTCGAGCCGTTGCCGCCGGGCG
>DASRHU010000069.1:0-10262 GCA_035650335.1 Gemmatimonadaceae bacterium
GGGGGATCGGCGGCATGCCGGTCGACGAGTTTCGCGCGCAACAGACGCGAGGGAAGTAGGCCGTCGAACGCGAGGGCCGCGTCCGGCGACCGAGCGACGCGCGAAGCGCGTGGAGCAGACGGCCGCGCGTCGGCAGAACGCCGCCACTCAACTGCAGGCGGTCGCCTCAAAAGCGCGCGATAGCGCGCCTTGCTGTTGCACTTCAAGGAGACGAAACGTGATGGCTTCCTTGGACATCGCGCCTGACAGTTGCAGTGGTTAGTTCTGCAGCGGCTTAGCGAAACTCAAATGGCTCCTGTACGAGCTGACGCACCTGACAGCCACGCACCAGCTCCGCGGGGTGGAAGCGAAGGCTGGCGACCACGGAACGCGCCTGCGGCTCAAGACGCTCGTCGCTGGCTTTGAGCACTCTGAAGGTCGTCATCTCGGGAACGCCAGCGGTGTTGACAACGAACTGGACGAGAATCTCCCCCGTGATCGCGCCGCGTTGAACGCGCGGGAATCCCCCGGGTACGGTCGCCATGATTTCGACGTCGAACTCGAAATATGAGGCGGCGTCGGCTCGCGGGGTCGGAAGGGACGAGCACGCGCTGGGGGTCACACTGGCATTTGCGCTGGGCGTCGCGGCGGCGGGAACCTGTTTCGGATGACAGGCCACGCCGCTAAGCGCGAGCGCTGAAATTACGAGAGTCCGGCTCAAACGCATGGCCACTCCGGCACTCAAGTATCTCCGTCGCTGCAGAACGCCTATTCTGCAGCTTGTGTGACGAAAAAACGCGGCATCCCCCGCCTCGTTTAGCTTCGACGCCAAACCCCGAAAGTGCCCGTCCGACACCACCTTGGCCCCCGCCTAACCAAAACCTCGCCGCAGCAAACCCTGCATCGAATGTACGGATTAGCCGAAAACGTACCGTTCCATTCCCCGAGGCCGCAACACCCAGAACCACATAGGCCCAAACCGCTCACGGCTCACAGCTTGTCCGCTGGACTCTTCACCCCCAAACCCCCGCGATTCAACACGTGCGTGTAGATCATCGTCGTCGCCACGCTGCGATGCCCTAACAGCTCCTGCACTGTCCGAATGTCGTGCCCATCCTCGAGCAAATGCGTCGCGAACGAGTGCCGAAAAGTGTGGCAGGTCGCGCGCTTCGACAAATGCGCCGCCCGCACCGCGTCACGCATCGCCCGCTGCACCACGGTCTCGTGAAGGTGATGCCGGTATTGTGTTCGCGTGGCGCGATCGAACCCGATTCGGCGCGCCGGGAACACCCACTGCCACCCCCACTCGGCGGCGGCGTTCGGATACTTCCGCGCGAGGGCGTGCGGAAGGATGGTTCGGCCGGCGCCGGCCGCCAGGTCGCGCTCGTGTAGGCGCTTCACCAGAGATAGATGGCGCTCCAGCGGACCGCGACCGGCAGGCGGAAGCATCGTCACGCGGTCGCGATCGCCCTTGCCACCCCGGACGGTGATCTGGTTCAGGCCGAAGTCCACGTCCTTGACGCGCAACTGAAGCGCTTCCATGAGCCGCAGGCCGGATCCGTACAGGAGGAGCGCCACGAGCCTCGGCTCTCCCTTCATCCGGTCGAGCACGGCGCGCACTTCCTCCCGGGTCATCACAACGGGAAGACGCCCGGGACGGCGCGCGCGAACCACGTCGCTGATCCAGGGGGCAGGGTCGCGCAGAACGTCGACGTAGAGGAAGAGGAGCGCGGCCAGCGCCTGACTCTGGGTCGACGCGGTCACGTTCTGGTCGGCCGCCAGGTGCGAGAGGAACTCACGCATCTCCGGCTCGCCTAACGTGCGCGGGTGGCGCATCCCGTGGAACTTCACGTAGCGCACGATCCAGCGGACGTACGCTTCCTCGGTCAACCGGCTCAGATGCCTGGTCCGCATCAGCCGGCGGACGGCGGGGATCAGCTTCGGGCTCTGGGTCGTCTGCGACATGCTCTCACAAATGACGGGAAGCTCTCCCGACGCCAGTCTCCATCCGATGCACGCGGCATCACGCCGTCGCGTAGATGCCCGCGGCCTCCAAGGTCACCCGCCGCCGGGCGGCCATGATCGCCACGCCGCCGGCGACGAAGACGATCGCGATCACCTGGGCCATCGTCAGCACCCCGAAGAAGCGGTCATCCTTGGCCCTGAAGAACTCGATGACGAACCGCTCCACTCCTGCCATCACGCAATACACACCGAAGAGCCACCCCTGCGCGTGCTTGTGGTCGCGCATTTTCCACAGCGCGAGAAAGAGGAGGAACGCCATCGTCACTTCGTAGAGCTGGGTCGGATGCACGGACAGGACAGTGTTCGGCGGCGTTCCCGGCGCCACGGGGATTCCGAACATCTCCTGCATGTTCTCGGCGGTCGAGGGGGGCGCGCCGTCAGGGAAGCGCACCGCGAGGGGACCATCCCACGGACGTCCATAGTCATCGCCCACCGCCCAGCATCCCGTCCGTCCGACGGCATAGGCGGCCATGATCGACAATCCGGCGACATCCGCGATCCGCCAGAAGCCGAGCTTCTTCCGCATCACCACCGCGCTCACCGCGATGATGCCGCCGATCAGGCCGCCCCAGAAGACGAAGCCGCCTCTGCTGAAGAGGGTGTCCATGTCGCCGGTCAACGCCACGAAGTAGAGCTTGGCGCCGAGCAGCCCTCCCAGCACGGCCGCGAAAATCAGATCGCCCACCGGTTCGGGATTGTGTCCGCGCCGCTTCAGCTCGGACTGCGCAACGACCTGCGCGATCACGAACGCCGCCAGCACGGCGAGGCCGAAGCCGGTGATCATGAGCGGACCGACTTCGTACGCGAGCGGCTGATGGTCGATCGTCATGCGGCAATCAATCCTGGCAAGGGGAGCGATGCATAGGCGTTGAGATCGAGCGGCGCGCGCTCGCCTCGCTCGTACCGGAACAGCCCGACGCGCGCGATCATCGCGGCGTTGTCCGTCGCCAAGCGCGGACTCGGCGCATAGACTTCCGCGTCGAGTTGGCTGAGGCGAGCACGCATCGCGGCGACCAGCGTGCGATTGCAGGCGACTCCGCCGCCTAACACCACCCGGCGGCGACCGTGCGCCTGGGCGGCGCGCCAGGTCTTCTCCACCAACGTCTCGATCAACGCCTCCTGGAACCCGCGCGCAATGTGCGCGCGCTCGGCGCCGACATCGGCAGACTTCGTGGCGTTCAGCACCGCGGTTTTCAGTCCCGAGAATGATACGTCGTAGTAGTCGGCGTCGCCGACACGCTGATCGCGTCGCAGCATCGGACGTGCGAAGCGATATCGCGACGGATCGCCCTCCTTGGCGATCCGCTCGATGTGCGGGCCACCAGGATACGGAAGACCGAGCAGCTTGGCGACCTTGTCGAAGGCTTCGCCCGCGGCGTCGTCGCGCGTTTGGCCAAGCAGGCGATAGCGCCCCCACGCCTCGACGTCGACGAGCAGCGTGTGACCACCGGAAACGAGCAGGGCGGTGAAAGGCGGCACCGCGTTCGGATGCTGGAGCTGTGTGGCGAACAGATGCCCCTCCATGTGATGCACCGCCACCAGCGCACGCCCGCTCGCGAACGCGAGCGACTTGCCATAGCTGACGCCGACGAGCAACGCGCCGACGAGGCCAGGCGCGTAGGTCACGGCGATCGCGTCCACGTCGCGCAACTCGACGCCAGCTTCAGACAGCGCACGGTTCACCACCGGGACGATGCTCGTCAGGTGTGCGCGGGAGGCAATTTCCGGAACGACGCCGCCGAACACCTTGTGCACGTCCTGAGAGAGGATCACGAGCGATTTCTGCTCGACGCGATCGCCCGTTCCCTCGACGACGGACGCCGACGTCTCATCGCACGAGGTCTCGATCCCGAGCACGCGAGTCACTGACGCCGCCGGCTCCCCGATGTCGCGGCACGCGCCGGCTCCTCGACGGCCACCGGGACTCGCACGCGAACGAACGCGGGACTCACGCGCACGCCCAGGCCGGCGGTGTCGAGCGCGACGGTCACCGGCGCCGTGTCGCGCACCACGAGCTCCGTCGCCGTCGTCGACACGGTGTCGATCGAGCGCACGGTGCGCCGCTCGCCAATGAGCTGGACGCGCGTGGGCTCTACCTGTACGGGCCCGGCCACGCGAAGCCCGGAGTCGGCCCGAACGCGAATCGCCGAGCGCACCGGCACGAATCGCTTCGTCTGGACGTCGAAGCGCAATCTCAGGCTCCTCGGCTGCACATCCCGCACGGCGCCGGCGACACCGGGGGGCAGCTCCACGTTGTTGACCTCGAGCATGATCGTCAGCGAGTCCGGGACGTCGCTGCCTAACCGGTAAGCGATGGTCGGCGGGATGTCCCAGAGCTTCATGAGATCACGCCCCCGGCCGACGACGAGCGCACGCACTTCGGGGGTGGGGCCGCGCAGCGTCACGGAGGTATCGACGCCGATCTCCACGCGCACGGGGACCACCATCTCCGTCGGCCGCTCGCCGCTCACCACCAGCCAGACGACGAGCGCGAAGAAGAGCGCGGCGAGCTTCAGCGGCAGCTGCTCGGTGAACGCGGCCGCGATACGGCGCTGCCAGGGCGTCGGGGCCGCCATCTACGCCCCGCGTTCGGCGAGAAGCTGCCTGACGAGCGCGCGATTCCCGTCGGAATGCCAGTTCACGGCCCCCATCACCTTCTTGCGAATGACGCCGTCGCGACCGATCACGAAGGTCTGGGGATAGCCCGTGGCCTGATAGGCGAGGGCGATGTCTCCCTCCGGATCGTACAACACCTCGAAGGTGAGCCCGAGCTCCTTCACGAATGCGCGAATGGTCTTTTCGGTGTTGGGCGCATCCACGCTGACGGCCACGATGCGGAAATCGGTTCCCTTGAATTCCCGATGAAGCGCTTCGATCGTCGGCATCTCGACGATGCACGGGCCGCACCAGGTCGCCCAGATGTTGAGGAGCACCACCTTGCCGCGATAGTCCTCCAGCGTGCGACGCTCCGGATGGGCGTCGAGCGTCATCGCCTCGAACGGCGGAGCTTTGCTGCCGAGCGTCACGGGACGGAGCTCGTCCCGCAACGCATGGGTCGTGGCGACGATGCCCGCGATGAGAACGAGCACGATGGCGACGATCCAGCCCCACTGCTCTCGGCGCGTCATGCCGCCACCGCGCACTTCGCCCGCAACGCCCTCAGCTCGGCGCGCGGGTCCTTGGCGCTGAAGATCGCGTTGCCGGCGACGAACGTGTCCGCGCCGGCGTGCCACACCTGCGCGATCGTCTCGCGGTTGATGCCGCCATCGACCTCGAGCGCGGCGCGACTGTCGACGTCGTCGAGCATCTTCCGCGCGCGGCGAATCTTGTCCACCGAGGCGGGGATGAACTTCTGGCCGCCGAAGCCGGGATTCACCGACATGATCAGGAGGAGGTCGAGGTCACCGGCCACTTCGTACACGGCGTCGAGGGGGGTCGACGGGTTGAGCGATGCGCCGGCGAGGCAGCCCAGCTCCTTGATGCGCACGAGCTGCCGGTGCAGGTGCGGCGACACTTCGGGATGGATCGTCAGCACCGACGCGCCGGCAGCGGCAAAGTCCTCGAAGTATTTCTCCGGCTGCACGACCATGAGATGCACGTCGATGGGAAGGTTCGTCAGCTTGCGCACTGTCTCTATTACCTTCGCGCCGAAGGTAAGGTTCGGCACGAACTGCCCGTCCATGACATCGACGTGGATCCAGTCCGCCCCCGCCTCGGTCACCATGGCGATCTCCTCGCCAAGCCGGGCGAAGTCGGCGCTGAGGATCGACGGCGCGATCCGGACGGTCACGGCCGTCCCGAGACAGTCAGGGCGACGCGGGCGCCCGCCCCGACGGCGCGACCGGCCGCCGGCGACTGCGAGATCACGGTGTTGCCCGGCGCCAGGCTCGTCGAGTCGACGTTGACGTCGCCCACGCGTAAGCCGAGCTGCTCGAGCACGGTACGCGCGCGGGAGTAGCTCTCCCCGACGACGTCGGGCATGTCCACCGATGCCGGGCCGACGCTGACGGTGAGCGTCACCGAGGACGGCACCGTCACGCGCGTACCGGCAACGGGTCGCGAGGCGGACACGGTACCCCGCGGCTGGGTCGAGCGAATTTCCTCGACGGCACCCACATCGAGGCCGGCGTTCTCGATCGCCAGCTCGGCCTGCTGGCGCGTCATGCCGACGACGTTCGGCACCTCGCCCCGACGCTGGCCCGAGCTGACGTGGAGCACGATCTCGGCGCCCTTCGCCTCGACGGAGCCCTCAGGCGGGTCCTGCTCCAGCACCGTGCCCGGCGGCGCGCTGGCGTGGAATCGCTGCTCCCCACTGGCGGCGCGAAACCCGACGGCCGTCAGCCGCCGGGCCGCCTCGTCGTAGGTCATGCCGACGACGTTAGGCACCTTGCGGTCGCTCGGGATGATCGTCGCCGGGAAGACGAAGAAGGCGACGATGAGATAGGAGAGCACGAAGCCCGCCGTCGCGGCGACCACATAGGGGATGGCGCGGCGCGCGCTGCTCCGCCACCTCACCCTCGTGCCCTCCGCAGGCGCGCCGCGAACGCGCCATCGACGCCATGCCGCTGCGGGAAAACGCGGAGACGCCCGGCGTCGAGCACCGGCGGCGGGACCGTTCCCTCCGGCGGCGGCTCGAGCATCCACTCGGGATTCTCGCGGAGGAACGCTTCGATTTGCGCGTCGTTCTCTTCCGGCTCGAGTGTGCACGTCGCGTAGACGAGCAGGCCGCCGGGCTTCACGACGTCGGCCGCCGCCCGCAGGATGCTCCGCTGAGTCGCCGCGAGCACCGCAATGTCGGACACCTTGAGACGCCACCGTGCATCGGGGTGACGGCGAAACGTTCCCGTCCCGGTGCACGGCACGTCGAGCAGGACCGCGTCCATCGGACGAATGGCCGGGGTCCGCGCATCGGAGACCATCATCAGCACGTTGCGCGCGTCGACACGTCGCGCGTTCGTCTGCGTGCGTTGAATCCGCTGGAGCGAGCGATCGCCGGCGACCACGAAGGACGCGGTGCGCGCTACCTCGAGCGCCTTCCCCCCGGGCGCGGCGCAGAGATCGGCGACCTCAGCGCCCGCCGGGAACGCCGCGTACTGGGCCACGAGCGTCGCCGCGGGATCCTGCACGAAGAAAAGCCCCTGTCGATAGGCGCCCAGCTCCGTGAGCGACACCGGACTCTTGATCGCCAGGGAATCACGAGCGAGCGGGATATCGACGATCTCGACGCCGGCGCTCTCGAGCGTCGCCTCGAGCTGCTCGCGCACGATGTTGTAGGGCCTGACAACCAGCGGCGCCTCGACGTTGTTCGCCTCGAGGAGCCGCTCGGTCTCTTCGGCCCCCCACCGTCCCACCCAGCGGGCGACGAGCCAGCGCGGATGCGAATGACGCAGCGCGAGCGCGTCCACGGGGTCGGTGGGAACGGTCGCGTCGAGCATCTCGCGCTCGCGATCGAGCCGACGGAGCACCGCGTTGGCGAGCTTGCTCGCGCCCAGCCCGTGACGCTCCTTGCTCAGCTCGACGGTCTGCGCGATCGCCGCGTACGCCGGAACGCTTCGCATGTGCAGCAGCTGATACGCGCCGAGTCGGAGCAGATCGGTGAGGTCGGGGTCGAGACGCACCAGTCCGCCGCGCACGCGATCGGACAGGAGCGCATCGAGCATCGCACGGCGACGCAGCATCCCGTACACCAGCTCCTGCGCCCATCGCCGGTCGCGGGCGTCGAGCGGGGCCGCGCGCAGCTCGAACGACGGATCGAGCAGCTCGCCCGCCCGCAGGTCGGCGAGAACCTCGGCCGCGGCGCGTCGCGACTCGGTGACTGAGCCAGTTCCAGTGAACGCCATGTCTTACAAGATATTGGCCCAGAGGGGGCCACGCCTATAGTCGTTATTTGCCGAGCACATCCCCGACCGCGATGCCACGGCCTCGAGCGAACTCCTCGGCGGCGATTCGGCGCTTGCCCGGGGCCTGCACCTGTAGGACGCGCACCGCCCCGTCCCCGCAAGCAACCAGCATCCCGGTGGTGTCGACCTCGAGGACCTGGCCGGCGAGGTGTCCCCCCTCATCCCCGGCGGAGTCGGTTGCCAGCGCCCCGAAGAGCTTCAGCTCCTCGCCCTTCCGCGTCGTGAACGCGCCGGGCTTCGGGTCATAGGCGCGAATGTGACGCGCGACGACGCCGCACCCTTCGTCCCACGGCACGACCGCCATCTCGCGCTCGATCTTCGGGGCGTAGGTGGCGTGCTCTTCGTTCTGCTCGCGCTCGCTGGCCTCACCGAGGGCGAGGAGTGTGAGCGCCTCGATGAGCGCGAGGGCGCCGAGCTCGGAGAGGCGAAGCTCGAGCTCGCCCGCCGTCTCATCCTCGGCGATCGGCGTGCGTGCCTGGAGAATGATGGGTCCCGCGTCGAGCGCCTGGACCATGCGCATGATCGTCACACCGGTCTCGATGAATCCCTCTCGAATCGCGGCCTGAATGGGCGCGGCCCCGCGCAGCTTCGGGAGGAGCGAGGCGTGAACGTTGACCGTGCCACGCTCGGGAAGCTCGATCACGTCATTAGAGAGGATGTGACCGTACGAGACGACAACGGAGATCTCGGGCTCGAGCGCACGGATCTCGTCGAGAAATTCGTTGCCCCGCGGCTTCTCCGGCTGCAAAACGGGGATGCTTTCCGCGACCGCGATCTCCTTTATCGCGGAGGGAACGAGCGTCGAGCGCGAGCGCCCCTGCGGGCGATCGGGTTGGGTGACGACCGCGCAGACATCGAATCCCTCGCCGACCAGCGCGCGGAGGGATGGACCGGCGAACGCCGACGTGCCCCAGAAGAGAACGCGCACGTCACAGCTCCTCGTCGCGGTGGTGGTGCTTCGCCACCTCGAGCGCCGCCACCGAACGAGTCAGCGACTTGTTGCCGTCGCGAAGCTTGTCCCACTTCTTGAGCGCCGCACGCCGCTTGAGCAGCCCGAGATAATCGATGAAGAGCTTGCCGTGGAGATGGTCGATCTCGTGCTGAAGGCAGCGCGCGAGCAGCTCGCTGGCGTCGATCTCCGTGGGCTGTCCCTCGCGATCCTGCGCTCTGACGACGACGCGCATCGCGCGCTCCACGTCGGCGTATATGTCGGGGATGGAGAGGCATCCTTCCTCCCCCTTCTGCGATCCCTCGCGCAGGACGATCTCCGGATTGATGATGACGTGCTTCGCCCCCTCGACATCGATGACGGCGACGCGTTCGGTGCGGCCGACCTGCGGTGCGGCCAGGCCGATTCCCTTCGCGGCGTACATCGTCTCGAACATGTCGTCGATGAGCGTCTGGAGCTCGGGACCGACATCGGCGACGGGACGCGTCTCTTCCCGCAGGATCGGCGCGCCGAGGACGTAGATGTCGAGCAGACTCACTGCGGGGCGGCTTCCGTTCGAGGTGCGACGACGCGGGCGATGCGTCCACGCTCGATCACGATACGCGACTCGCCCGTCTTGATGGTGATACGATCCTCCATCGACTTCACCGGCTGCCCGTCCTTCATCGTCTCCTTGATGTGGATCACCTCACCGACGATACCGCCGGCGGTGACCACCTCATCGCCTTTCTTGAGATTCTTGAGCAGCTCATCGTGCTTCGCGCGCTCACGCTGCTGGGGTCGGAACCAGATGAAATAGAAGATGCCGAACACGAGAATCCACGGCAGGAGCAGGCCGATGGGATTCGCGCTGCCTTCGCCCTGCGGAGCGCCGATGAGCAGGATCGCGAGCGTTGCGGTCATGTGACTGGAGCCGGTCGTGAGTGATAGCGCTGAAGCCAATCGCGGCTCCACGCCGGAAAATCGCCTTCGAGGATGGCGCGCCGCGCGCGGCGCATGATCGCCGTCAGGAAATGTACATTATGCAGCGAGAGGAGACGCAGCCCAAGGACCTCCTCACTCGCGAAGAGGTGGCGGATGTAAGCGCGCGAGAAGCGTGCGCAGGTCGTGCATTCGCACCCTTCGTCCAGTGGTCGCGGGTCGTTCCGTAGCTCGGCCCTGCGAACGTTGAGCTTTCCGTCGGACGTGAAGGCCGTCCCCTGGCGTCCGTTGCGCGTCGGCGCCACGCAGTCGAACAGGTCTACGCCGCGTGCGACCCCTTCGATGAGATCCTCGGGGAAGCCCACTCCCATGAGGTACCGCGGCCGATCCTGTGGCAGCTCCTCGTGCGCGACCTCGAGCATGGCGTACATCTGTGGCTTGGGCTCGCCGACGGAGAGCCCGCCAATGGCGTAGCCGGTGAAGTCGGC
>DASRHU010000070.1:0-6476 GCA_035650335.1 Gemmatimonadaceae bacterium
TTCGTCGGCCTGCTCTCGGCGCATGGCGTGTCGCGTCACACGATCACCTGGAACGTGCGCGACATCGGCGTGATTGGCGCCTTGCACAAGGAACAGCTCGAGCGCGCCGGTCGCGAGTTCGAGAAGTCCCCGCCTGACGACTGGCGGGTGATCGTGATGCACCACAACCCGGTCAAGGGTGAGCTCTCTCAGCGGCACGGACTCCGCAACACGCCGCGCGTGCTCGGCGCCTTCGCCGATCTGCGCGTCGACGCCGTTCTCTGCGGCCACGATCACCAGGAGGCGGTGCATTACATCGAGCACACGAAGCGAGGCACCGTGATCTCGACCGCCGGCACGGTCTCCAATCGCTCGCGCGGAGGGCGGCCGTCGAGCCTCAACGTGCTCGAGCTCAAGGAAAGCTCCATCCACGTTGCGACCTTGATCTGGTCGCGCCCGGCCGCCGCCTTCGTGGCCGGCCCCGAACGCACTTTCGTCGAATGAACGGGCTGACGAGGCGGCTGCTCTCCCTGGTGAACGACCAGCTCGCACTCGATCTCGAGTCGCCACCGGCGTCAGCGGAGGACCTGCTCGCGCGCCTCAGAGCGATGGGGCTGACAGGAATCGACCGGTGCGTTCTGACGAAAAACCGTTCGGTGATGATCTCCTTCCGCGGCGGTGTGCTTCGATTGCATCGGGGCTACCTGAACGCGCCGGCGGAAGTGCACCGCGCCATCGTCACCTTCATCTCCGGGCGAACCCGTCACGCCCGGCGCGACGCGCAGCGGATTATCCTCGCGCATTCGGTTCCGCTCGACGACGCTCCTCCGCGGCGCGAGCGCGTCTTACGCCTGCGGCCGTCCGACGTTCCGCTCGTGCAGGAGCTCACGAAGTGGCACGAGCACTACAACACGATGCTCTTCGGCGGGCAGCTCTCGCGGATCGCCATTCGCATCTCGGGGCGAATGCGCAACCGGCTCGGGCAATACGCCGCGCCGTGCGCGAGCGGGCGCCCGGCCGAGATCACGATCAGCCGCCGTCACATTCGGCGCCACGGGTGGGAGGAGGCGTTGCACACGCTGCTGCACGAGATGGTGCATCAGTGGCAGGGAGAGAACGGGATGCCCATCGACCACGGGCGGGAATTCCGGCGGAAGGCTCGCGAGGTCGGTGTCGAGCCGACGGCGCGCCGTGTGGTCCCGGTCGATACGCTCCCCGTTCAGAAGCGCGCGTGATGATGCCAATCGCCTCCTGAGGCACAGCCCGTGAACGGTCGGGCACGCCTCAGGAGGCGATTGGCAAAGTGCGAAGTCTGCAGGAACGACTACGCCTCAACCGATCACTGGAACGGCGTGGTGTTCGTCGGCTGCGGCTCCTGCGGCCGCTCGCGAATCCTCGGCGCCCTGCCGTAGTTCAGCTGGAGCGTGAGCCACGCCGACCGCACGCCGAAGCGCCGGTGAGTGATCTGCGTAATGTTGTCGTCGCCCACTTCGACGCGGAACTTGTTCGTGTTGAACGGATCCTGGAGGCGCAGTCCGATCACCGCCTTGTCGCCGTTGATCTTCTTGCGCGCGGTGAGGAACATGCCGTGGATCGAGTGAAAGCGTCCGCGCTCGATGTTCATCGGTGCGCGATAGAAGTAGCTCGCCTGAAGGATGAACGTCGGCGTGATCTCCGTCGTCCCGTTGACGCGGCCCATCCAGGAAACCGCATTGGAGCCGATGGCCGACTCGGAGCCGCCGTCCGTTACCTGCTTGAAGACGTTGAAGCTCGCGAAGCCGTTGAACTTCGGTCCCAGGCGCAGCGAGCCGTTGAGGTCGGCGCCCCATGAATCGCTGGTGGCGAGGTTCTGGAAGCTGATCGACGTGACCTCGCGCCCGGCAACCGTGTCGGCCGTGTTGATGTCGACGCGGATGATGTCGGTCGTATGACGATAGAACGGCGAGAACTGGAGCGAGCCCTTCTTGCCGGTACGACTCCACGAGAGCTCGATCGCGTCGGTGTACTCGGGATCCAGCTGCGGATTGCCGAGGAAGACGTTCTGGATGTCGAAGAACGTCGGGAACGGGTTCAGCTCCTGCGTCCCCGGACGGCGGATGCGGCGCGAGTAGCTCGCCTTGAGCTGCGACGCCTCCGACAGGTTGTACATCACGACGCCGCTCGGGAACAGGCTCGTGTACGTATGCGGGTAGTCCTGATCGCCCTGGAGGGCGAAGGTGCGACTCGCACGCTCGGCGCGCAGTCCTGCCTGGAGCTGGAACTTGCCGACGCTCTGCCCGAGCACGCCGTAGGCGGCGTGCACCGTCTCGTCGAAGTCGAACGCGTTGCTGAGGTCGCTCCGGACCCAGTTTCCGTCACCTAACGAATCCTTCTCGACCAGGAAGTCGCGGTCGAGCCAGCGGGCGTTGCTCTTCCAGCCGGTCTCGAGCTTGAGCGCGTCGCCCAGCGGGCGCGTGTAATCCAGCTGCGCGGTGAGCTGACGGGTCAGCGCGTCGGTCGCGTTCGTCTCCCACTCGACGCCCGAACCATCGAGGCCGCCGCTCGAGGTGAGCGGCTGTCTCCAGAACTGAACCCCATCCTCGTCGCGCGACCGGTTGATCCTGACCTCGGTGGACAGCTCGTGCTTGCGCGGCTCGATGGTGCGCTTGAACGCCATCGTGTAGTCGAGCATCAGCCCCTCGGCGTCGCTGTTCCGCGGACGATTGTAGAACGCCGTCGGCGAGCGCGTGTCGTCGAGCTCCACGTATCTGCTGACGGACTCATCGGTGTTGTCGCGATTGTTCACCGCCAGCACGTTCGAGAGAACGTTCTTTGGGGAGAGCTGGAGGTCGATCGTCGCGTTGAAGTTTTGTCCGGTGCCCCCGTTGCGACCGAGAATGTCCTGCTCGGTGATCGACTCGATGCCACCCGACGCATCGTACCGCTCGCGATCGTTGATCCCTTCGATCTCGCGATCGTCCGAGTACACGCCGAGGTTGGTGAAGAGCGTCAGGCGGCCAGCCTGGTACCCGACGTTGCCGGACGCGTTGTAGCGATCGGTCTCCGCCACGCCGCCGCTGAAGCCCGCGCTCAACCCGAGGTCGGCATTCTGCTTCAGCACGACGTTGATGATGCCGGCCATCCCCTCGGGGTCGTACTTCGCCGACGGGTTCGGGATCACCTCGACCCGCTCGACGACGTTGGCGGGAATGCCCTTGAGGTAGGCCGCGAGCTGCGGTCCCCGAATCGGGGCGGGCCGCCCATTGATCTGAATGGCGACGTTCTCGTTCCCGCGGAGGCTCACCTTTCCTTCGCCATCGACCTGCACCGAGGGAACCGCCTCGAGAACGTCAGTGGCGTTGGCCGCAGCGGGAGCGACCTCCTTCGCGCGGTACGTGTTGCGGTCCGGCTGGATCGCCATGGTTGGCGCTTCCTCCGTGACCTCGACGCCGGCGAGCGCGACGGCGATCTGCGACATCGCGATCGTGCCGACGTTCTGGCTGGGGGCCGCGGCGTTGATCGAGAACGGGTGGTTCTGCGGCTTGAAGCCGAGGAGCGTTACCCTGAGGAAATACGCCCCCGGGCGGAGCCCGCGAATATGGAATGCGCCATCGGCGCCGGTCATGGCGCCCGCGACGATCGCCGAGTCGGCCGCGCTCTTGACCGCGACTCCCGCATTCGCGAGCGGGACGCCGCCTTCAGCCGCGGCAATGACGCCTTGCACCTCTCCGCCGCCATTTTGCGGCGCGGGCGGGCCGCCCGGACGAGCGCCGGCACCCTGCGCGAAGAGGGCGTTTACACCGACCAACGACGTGAGAACGAGGGTGACGACGAGGCGGCGCATGTGGAACTCCGCGAAGGCAGGTGGCGTGCGGCGCAAGTTTTCCTGGCGACTTGTCCTGCCCGGCCTACGCGCGAATGAAAGCGCGGTTTCAGGTCTCAGCGTACGGAAATTGTTAGCGTCTCGTGGGTAGGCGCGCCGACGGCGACTCCCTCTAGTCGGCTCGCCCGGCTATCATCCGGCCCATGCTAGACTTCTACAACATCGACTCCTTGCTCAGCGAGGAAGAGCGGGCGGTGCGGGACTCTGTCCGCCGTTTCGTCGACGACAACGTCCTCCCCATCATCGGAGAGTGCTACGTCGAAGGGCGGTTTCCAAAGGAGATCGTCCCCGGTCTCGCCGAGCTCGGCGTCTTCGGCGCCAATCTCCCCGAGGAGTACGGGTGCGCCGGGCTGAACAACGTTGCCTACGGGCTCATCATGCAGGAGCTCGAGCGTGGCGATTCCGGCGTGCGCTCGTTCGCCTCGGTTCAGGGCGCGCTCGTGATGTATCCGATTTACGCCTTCGGCAGTGAGGAGCAGAAGCGCCACTACCTGCCGAAGATGGCGTCGGGGGAGATCATCGGATGCTTCGGGCTCACCGAGCCCGACTACGGCTCGAACCCCGCCGGGATGATCACGATGGCCCGCGAGCAGCCCGACGGCTCGTGGGTGCTCAACGGGGCAAAGATGTGGATCACGAACGGATCCACCGCGAAAGTCGCGATCGTCTGGGCGAAGACCAACGACGACAAGGACCAGCGATCGATCCGCGGCTTCATCGTCCCGACGAATTCGAAGGGCTTTCGGGCGAAGGACCAGAAAGGGAAGCTGTCGCTGCGCGCGTCCGACACGAGTGAGCTAGTCCTGGAAGACGTGCGCGTTCCCGCGGATTCGCTGCTGCCGAAGTCGGGAGGCCTGAAGAGCCCGCTGATGTGTCTGACGCAGGCCCGCTACGGCATCTCGTGGGGGGCGCTTGGCGCGGCGATGGCCTGCTTCGAGGAGGCATCGTCCTACGCGAAAACGCGCATCATGTTCGACCGCCCGATCGGAGGATTTCAGCTCCAGCAGCTGCGGCTCGCCGAAATGCTCACGGAGATCGTGAAAGGGCAGTTGCTCTGCGTGCAGCTAGGCCGCCTCAAGGACCGCGGAGAGTTCACGCCGCAGCAGGTGTCCCTCGCGAAGCGCAACAACGTCAGCATCGCCACCGACATCGCGCGCGAGACGCGGCGCCTTCTTGGCGCCAACGGTATTCTCGCCGAGTATGCGGCGATGCGGCACATGGCGAACCTCGAGAGTGTGTACACCTACGAAGGGACACACGACGTTCACACCCTGATCCTGGGCCAGTCGGTGACGGGCCTCAACGCGTTCGGAGCCTGATGTGAAGATTGCCGTGTGCATCAAGCGCGTGCCCGACATGGAATCGCGCTTCCGGATCACGGGCGACGGTAAAACCGTCGATGAGACCGGCCTCAAGTTCGACATGAGCGATTTCGACGGGTACGCCGTCGAGGTCGCGTTGCAAATGACCGAGAAGCTGGCGCAGGGCGAGGTCATCGTCGTCTCGCTCGGGCCCGACGCCGTGCAGGAGGCGCTTCGCAAGGCGCTGAGCATGGGGGCGGCGCGCGCCATTCACCTGAAGACGGATCGCGTTCCCGCCGACGGTTTCGCGATCGCGACCGCCCTCGCCGCCGAGCTTCGGTCGGGCGGATACGATCTGATCATGTTCGGGAAGCACGCCATGGATTCCATGAACGGCGTCGTCGGCCCCATGACCGCCGAGCTGCTCGGGCTGCCTAACGTGAACTCGGTGTCGAAGCTCGAGGTGGCGGGTGGCCGGGGGACGGCCCGCCGCGAGCTCGAAGGGGGAGCGGAGATTCTCGAATTCCCGCTTCCCGCGGTGGTCTCCATCGACGAAGGAATCGCGCGTCCGCGGTATCCGTCGCTCAAGGGAATCATGGCCGCGAAGAAGAAGCCGCTCGAGTCGAAGCCGGTTCAGCTCATCGCGCCGCGCCTGGAGGCGACGCGGACCGAGCTGCCGCCGGACCGTCAGGGGGGACGGATCATTGGCGAGGGTGCCGCGGCGGTGCCGGAGCTGATCAGGCTGCTCCAAACCGAGGCGAAGGTGCTCTGATGCCTAACGTACTCGCATTCGCCGAGACGCGCGGCGGTGAGCTGCGGAAGGTCGCCCTCGAGAGCGTGACCGCTGCGCGCAAGCTGGCCGACGGCCAGGGCGGCGAAGTCCACGCGATGGCTTTGGGCGCCCCCGGGATCGGCGCGAAAGCCGACCAGCTCGGCCGCCACGGCGCCGACGTCGTCCTGGTGGTGGAGCATCCCGCGCTCGCCCAGCACAGCGCCGAGGTCGCCGCGGCGACCGTCGCGGCGCGCGTGAAGCAGGGCGGGTATGACGCGGTGATTTTCAGCGCATCCGCCCAGGGGAAGGACCTCGCGCCGAGGGTCGCCGCCAAGCTCGGAGTCCCGATGGGCTCGGACGTGCTGGCCTTCCAGCGCAGCGGGGGCGGGATCGAGATCAAGCACTCGGGCTACGCCAGCAAGGTCATCCACACGCTGATGCTGACCGCGAGCCCGGCGGTTCTCTCGATGCGGCCTGGCGCGGTTGCGCCAGCGGAGAACCCCAGGAGCGGCCGGGTGGAGGCGGTGCAGCCGGCAATGGATCCGGGTTCCGCGAAAGTGGT
>DASRHU010000071.1:0-6967 GCA_035650335.1 Gemmatimonadaceae bacterium
GAGGGTCACGGCGGCGCTGAAGACGAACGCGACGGTGATGGCGAGGGAGATCAGCGTCATCATCCCCGGGAGCCTGTCCTTCAATTCTCGAAGAGCGCCCTGGATGAAGACCCATCCGCCATAGACGAACACCGCCGTCCCAAACAGCGGCGGAATCCAATGCGAGCCGGGGAAATTCGGTGCGGAGTAGCCGAGCGCGTTCTGGAGCATGTGTCCCCAGACGAGCGTCGGCAGCGTCAGGAGAAGCGATATCCAGAACTTGTCGCGGAACATCGCCACGCTGTGGCCAGCGTGCTTGTCATGCCCGTCGTGCGCCACGTGCTGCGCGCGAGCAGCCGGCTTCGTGGGCGCGGCACCATGATCATGGGCCTCGGCTACCGGAGCAGGCGCCGACGTGGGACCGTGATGCCCCGCGTGCGAGTCGTGGCTCTGGCTCGTGCCGCCGTGCGATCCGTGCCCAGTGTGATGTCCGTGATCAGCCATCGCTTGTACGGAAAGGGCCGATCGAATCGGTCAGCCTCTGCGGCTGCGCGACGACCAGTGAATGGCGCTGATCTTCCAGCCGCCAGAATCACGTACGAGCACCATGAGCTCGGCGCCCACCGAGTTGATCGCTCTCCCCCGGAACTCACCCTGTGAGACGCTCGTCGACGACGCCCACGCGACGTCACCCCGGACGACGACGCGAATGGGACTCCGTTCGGTCTTCACCGACTGCGCGAACGCCACGTCGGCCTGCAGGTGGTGCGAGCGGTACTCGGCGCGCGTCTCGATTCCACCGCTCTCGAGGATCACCGCATCGTCGGTGAGAAGCGCGAGCGCCGCGGCGCTGTCGCCCGCGGCGAGTGCGGCGTGATGCCGCGCGACGACCGCGGCGACATCGCTCGAGTCGGTGATTGCCCGGCGGTCGTGTTGACGATCGCCGCCGCGGTCGGCTCGCGCGGCTGCCGCGCTTACTGTAAGGGATGCTCCAGCGAGCGCGATCCCGACAGCCGCGAGGCGCCAGCTCGCCCGCGTATTAATTCTTCTTGTCACAGTATGCCTCGAGGACGCGTGTGGGCTGCGCGGTTTACGGTTTCGGCGGCGCGTGCCCACGATGAGGGTCAGCGGCGGAGTCCTTTGGTGCCTCACGAGTCGGAGCCGCCGGCTGGCTCCGGCGTGGGGCTGCACCCCCGTACTTGAAGCCCGTCATTTCGCCGGTGCGATCATCGTGCGTCATCACCGCCCCATAGGTGACGGTCGGCGTCGGGAGCACTGGCAGAAAGTCCGCCGCCGGCCCACCCATGTTCTCGACCCCCATGTGATGCGCCATCGCCCGCCAGGCATCGAGCGACATCACGTACGACGAGTCATCACGAAATCGCTGGGCGGCCAGCAGGAACTCCGCGCGCTTCCGCTCACGAGGCACCACGGGGTTCGCCAGAATGTCCGACACCACATCGTGCATGGAGTGCAGGTTGTCGAAGATCACGGCGGCATCGGGGTAGCGCGCCGTAAAGGTCGGAGCGACCACCGAGGTCATCGGCATGACGTGAGGCATGGTGCGCGGCGGATCCTCCAGCATCTGCCAGAACCGGGCGACCGTCGCACGCACTCGCGACTGCCTCGCGTCGGAGGACGGACTCGTGAGGAGCGGCTCGTAGAGCCCGACCTGAAGCCAGTGATACGCCCAGATGAGTCCGTTGAATTTCGGATAGCGCTGACGAAAGGCGAGTGAATAGGGTTGCTCCTGCATCAGCGCCATCGACTTCGGGCGAGCGCTGAAGGCAAGATCCTCGCGCGTCCGGTAGTAGGCGACGAGGCGGGTGATTTCCGCATCCTTCGCCGCCTGCGACAGCCGCTCGTCCGCCAGAACATCGTAGATCTGGCGATGGAGGATGTGCGCCCAATCGAACATCGCCTTCGCTTCCGGCGCCAGCTTCGCGTAGGCGATCTCGATGGCGGCTTCCTCGAGCGGAAGACGCGGCGGGCGCACGAGGATCGACTCCGTCAAGCGTCCGTACCACTTGGTCTCGAGTTCCGCGGCGTCCGCGTTCGGTCGGGTCCAGAGCGTTTCGTAAAGGATCGCATGGCCGAAATCGAACGCGTTGAAGAGCCGGTCCGCCGACTGGTACCGATGCCTGAATTGCCAGTTGTGGCTGGCCTCGAGATAGAACTGGTCGTACGTCGTCGACCATTGCGTGCACGACGACGCGAGCGACGCGGCCGCGATGACCAGTGCGACCCGAAGACCGCGAACGTACGCGCGGCATGCGCCCCATCGGGGTGCGTTCATCGCCGGTGCCATGGAAGCCCGAACGCGTACGCCGAGCCGAACGTGAGGTACCAGGCGCGGTCGTCCCCCGTTAGGTGCCGTCCGATTCCACCATCGATGTTGAAGCGCGTCGTGAGCTGGTACCGGAGCCCGACCGCCGTGTCCCACTCGACGTCCACCTCGTTCACCAACGGCTCACGGGCGAACAGCTCCGCCCCGATGAGCAGCGAGTGCAACGGAAACGCGCGATCCACCGCGACACCCGTCATCCATCGCGACAGCTCGGCGGCGCCAGCAGCCCCGGGACGATCGGAGCCGAACGTGTACTCCGCGTTCACATGGAAGCGCGCCCAGGTGAACGTGCGCGTCATGATTCCCTTCACCGACGCATACGTCTCGTCGGGGCCAAGGTTGCCCACGGGCAGCAGGACATGCGCGCCGATGGCGAACGCCGGGATGCTGGTCTCCGCATTCAGGTTCCGCAGCGCGGAGAGCTCGAGCCCGGAAAGGCCGGCCGTCTGAGCGTCGCCGGCGTCGATGAAGGCGAGCGGCGCGCTGACTTCGACCTGCGTGCGCGGCGCCACGCCGAACGCGATCTCCGGTTCGATTCCCCATTCGTAGACGCCGCCGCGGCTTCGCGCCAGCCGAAGCGGCGCTGCCTGGACCTCGAACGCGCGGCGCTCCAGGGGATACGCATCCTCGATCTGGAGCGGGCGCCCGGCATCGGTGTTGTAGTAGTCGGTCTGTGCCCACGCGGGAACCGCCGACATGAACAGCGCCGCCACTCCAGCCAAGTCGCGGAGGGTGCGCACTGCGGCGCGACAGCAAATCATCAAACGACGACCTTTGTGTAATGAGACCAGCACTGGGGCGGGTGGATTCGAACCACCGGTCTCCGGATTAACAGTCCGGCGCTTTGCCAGCTCAGCTACGCCCCACCATCGACCGAAAGTTAGTGACCCGCCCGCCGTCTGCCCATGAGAGGGCGTTCATTCGCCCTTCGGTAGGGCACGAGTTCGGCGCTCGCTCGGGTGACCGCGCTCGCGCCGCGCCCGTCTCATCAGGAAGACTCACCTCGTCGTTTCCACAACCCCAATCCGGGCCGCGAGTGGCGAGTTCCCTCCCTTCCGCACAGCACGGCAACGAAACGACGATTCTCATCGTCGAGGACGATGCCGGCGTACGTGCCATCACGCGCCGCGCGCTCGAGCGGCTCGGACATCGCGTGCTCGAGGCCGACAGCGCCGATGCGGCCCTGGGGGTGATCGCGAACACAAAAGAGCCGATCCATCTCGTCATCACCGACATCGTCATGCCGGGAATGAGCGGACGTGAGCTCGCCATCCGCCTCTCGATCGAGCAGCCGACCGTGCGTCTCCTGCTCATGTCGGGACACCGTGCGCTGGCCGCCGAGGTGCAACGCGAGGAAGGGCTCCCCTTTCTGCAAAAGCCCTTCTCCATAGAACATCTCGCGGCCAGCGTCAGGCGCGCGCTGGGGACTGCCGCCTGAGCGCGTCTGCTTTCGCGGGACGACCCGCGGCCTCTGGCACCCTCTGCCCCAGCACACTACCGTAGCCGCATGATGCGCCGCATCGCTCTCCTCCTCGGCCTCGCTCCGCTCGCGCTCGACGCGCAGACCCCGGACATCGCGAAGCTCACCTTCGCCTGGCCCGAGAAGCTGATCGCGCGCGTGGAGGCTCAGAAGTATCGCGAGCGCAACAGCGGCACGAGAGCCGACACCAACAACATCGAGATCTCGTACCGCATGACCGCGCAGCGAGCGGGGCACGAATACGTCATCGCGTTCGATGACTTTCAGACACCCGAGGGAGCGCCCTTATCCGCCCGTCAGGAGCTCGCATCGCTCATCGATCGGCTTGGCGCGCTCATCCCCGCCTATCGAGTGAATGCCTCCGGCGAATTCACGCGGCTCGAGTCGACGGCCACGTTGCGGGCATTCGTCGACAGCCTCGTGAAGACGGTCGAAGGCAACGTCTCGATGACACGCGAGATGAAGCAGATGTTGCAGGCCATGGGCTCCGATGCGGTGCTCGCGTCCGCCGCGGCGCAAGAGTGGAACGCGCTCGTGGGAACCTGGGCGGGCGCCGAGCTCGAGGTGGGGCAGGCCTACGGAAGCGAAGGCGAGGAGCCGGTTCCCATTCTTCAGGGCGCCACGATCACGTTTCGCTACGAGCTCGGCGTTCTCCGGCGCCTCTCATGCGACTCGATTGCCGCGCCGAATGCTCGCGACTGCGTCGAGCTGCAAATGGTATCGAAGCCGGACAGCGCTGCGTTGCGCCGGTTCCTCGACCGCTTCGTGAGCACGATGATGCCTGGAACCGCGAAGGATCTCACCTTCTCCGAGTTCGACATCGAGAACGTCATCTCACTGGTGGCGCGACCGGAAACGCTCGTGCCCGTGTCGCTCGTGGTGTCGAAGGAAGTCACCGCGAAGATGAAGGCCGACGGCGCCACAGAAGAGATGTATCAGTTCGACGTCAAGGCGCTGCGGTATAGCTACAAGCGATGAGAAACGATGAACGAGGACCGAGGAATTCGTCAGGATAAGACCCGTTCAATCGAATTCCTCAGTCCTCAGTCTTCGTTCCTCGTTCACAGCCTATGGGGTGACGGTTCCCGTCTTCATCCCGGTATTTGTGGCGGTAAACGCCCACTGATCCGCAAGCTCGGCGATGCGCTTGTCCGTCGGCCGATAGCCGTGGGAGGCCATCGTCTCGACGCGAAGCAAGATGGGCTTTTCGCATCCCTGCGCCGCCTGGAGCGTTGCCGCGAACTTGTACGAGTGACTCGGCACCACCCGGTCGTCGTGATCCGAGGTGGTGATCAGGGTCGCCGGATAGCAGACGCCAGCCCGCACGTTATGCAGCGGCGAATAGGCGCGTAGATATCGGAAAGCGGCTGAATCCGCGGGGGAGCCGTACTCGCTCACCCAGAGCGCGCCGCCCGTGAACTTGTCGTAGCGCAGCATGTCGAGCACCCCGACCGCCGGCAGTGCAACCGCGAACAGCTCGGGACGCTGCGCCATCGCCGCTCCAACCAGCAGGCCGCCGTTCGATCCGCCCATGATCGCGAGATGCTGAGGCGAGGTGTAGCGCTCGCGAACGAGCGCTTCCGCCACGGCGATGAAGTCGTCGAACACGTTCTGCTTCTTCTCGAGCATTCCGGCCTTGTGCCACGCCTCCCCGTACTCGCCGCCGCCGCGCATGTTCGCCGTCACGTAGACCCCGCCCAACTCCAGCCACGCCGGCACGTCCGGGCGATACGACGGCGCGGTGGTGATCGAGAACCCACCATACCCATACAGCAGCGTCGGGTTGCCGCCATCGCGCGTGAGTCCCGTTCGCGCCGTCACGAAGAACGGGATTCGCGTCCCATCCTTCGATGTGGCCCACAGCTGCTTCGTCTCGTAGGCGGCCGGATCGAACTTGGGGCTCGCCGCCTCGAACGGGGTGCTCTTCTTCGTCAGGCGGTCGTAGCGAAAGACCGTCGCCGGATAGAGCGGAGAGGTGAACCCATAGAAGAGCTCGGGCGAATCGAAGCGCCCGGAGAGGCCGGCGACCGACCCCACACCGGGAAGCGCGATGGTCTCGGTCTCTCTCCCATTGAGGTCGAACAGCTTCACCTCGCTCTGCACATCGACGAGATACTGCACCGCGAGACGGCCCCCGGTCATCGTCAGATTCTCGATGGCGTTCTTCGACTCCGGGATGATCGTGCGCCATTTCTCCGGCGCCGGATCGCGCACGTCGAACGCCATCACCTTGCGGTTCGGCGCATCCTTGTCGGTGCGAATGAAAAACGTCGTCCCCGCATTCCCGACGTACGTGTACTCTGCGTCGTCGGTCTCTGACAGCGGCTTGACCGGCGCGCCGATGTTCGGCTCCATTGGGTCGCCGAGCGTCTTCACGTAGAGCATGTTCCGTGGGTCGGCGCCGCGGTACACGTAGATCACGAGATAGCGGCCGTCCTCGGACACGTCACCGATGGCGAGGCGGCCCGGCAGATCCTTCCGTTGGTAGATCAGCTGATCCTGCGACTGGGGCGTGCCGACGCGATGGTAGTACAGTGCATGTCCGGTGAGCGCTGCTTCGAGCTTTTTGCCTTGCGGCGGTTCGGGATATCGCGAATAGAAGAACCCCTTGCCGTCCCGCGTCCACTCCACCGCGGAAAAGCGAACCCATCGCACGTTGTCTCGCAGGTCGGTCAGCTTCGTCAGGTCGCGCACGCGCAACGTCTGCCAGTCGGCGCCACCCTCCGAGACCGCGTACATCATCAGCTTCCCGTCGGGCGACGGTGCATAGGTGGCGAGCGCCGTCGAGCCATCCGGGAACATCTTGTTGGGATCGAGAATCACCCGCGCTGGTCCATTCAGCGATCGTCGCATGTACAACACGGACTGACGTTGCAGCCCGCTGTTCTTCCGGTAGAAGAGACGTCCGCCTTCCCGGAAGGGCAGGGTGACCTTGGGGTAGTCCCAGAGCTCGGTGATGCGCTTCTTCAGCGCCTCACGATGCGGCAGCTTCTCGAGATACGAGCCGCTGAGCGCGTTCTGCGCCTTGATCCAGGCAACGGTTTCGGCGCTACCGAGGTTCTCCATCCATCGATAGGGATCGGGGACGGAGACATCCTGATATTGATCGACGACATCGCCCTTTTTCGATTCGGGGTATTGGAGCTGCTGGGCCCCGAGGG
>DASRHU010000072.1:0-2395 GCA_035650335.1 Gemmatimonadaceae bacterium
GATCGCCTCGAGGATGTCCTCGGGCCATCCGCGCGCACGAAGCAGGCCCACCCCTTCCGACGGATGACCGGTCGTCGGCGAGTGCTCCTGATTGGGCCAGCGCTCGTAGTCGAAGTCGTGCATGAGTCCCGTGAGCCCCCAGCGCTCGACGTCCTCCCCGAAGTGCTCGGCGTACGCCCGCATGGATGCTTCGACGGCGAGCATGTGCTTGCGCAGGGAGTCGGTTTGCGTGAACTCGTGCAGGAGGGCGAGGGCCTGGTCGCGCTGCGGAAGAGTCATCGGGGCGATAGCTGGAGTCTGGGAACGGCAAAGATGACAGAGTTCAGAATACAGATTTCAGAATTCAGAAACGTCGCCGGGTGCGGTATCTGAATTCTGAAATCTGTATTCTGAATTCTGTCATCTTTGCCCTTTCTCATAATCAGGAGTGAAGGTAGACCAGCCGCCACGTCGCCGGGAGATCGCTCTCCCCCAGCACCAGCTCGACCGCGCGCGGGCCAACGCCGTGGGGCGCGGCCCACTCGGTCAGACGCATCCTGGCGTCGTGCGGCGAGAAGGCCGCAGGCTTTCCCTGCGTGCCCACGACGATGCGATCCTTCACAACGGTGATCACGTCCGTCGCGCGGCCGTCGCGAAAGGCGACGCCAACGAGGTGCAGTGCCTGTTCGCGCATGGCGAATCCGAGTACGGTCGTTCGCCGCGACAGCGCGCGGGCGAGGACGCTCAGCGCCGGTGGAAGCGCCATCTCCATCCGCGCGGCGGCCGGGAGGCCCTCCGCGAGCTCGAGCGCTGCGCGCCAGGGCGTGGCGTCGCTGTAGCCGCTCCACTCGCGGATCACGGTCAGCGATGGCTCGACGGCGGCGACGTCGAAGAAACGCGTGTCGCTACGAGCCACCGAAACGCCCGGGTCGGGAAGGGATCCGTCGGTGCGCTCGAACCCTCGTTCGGCGAGCACATCATCAAGCGCCTGCTCGGCTTGGCTGGCGTCGAGGGAGACGAACAGCGCTTCGCGTGTGGGAGGAGCCATGGCGCAGAAGCGTCGAATGAAACGGCGGGGAGCGCAAGCCCGTAGTTAAGGCGTCAGGCGCACTCACTCGGAGGGTTGCATGCGCACTCTCGTTGTCGCCTTCCTCTCGCTCGCCACCATCACGTTCGCCGCGTGTCGCACCGCGGACGGCGATCAGATTCCTCGCTCGCTCCCCGGCGTGTACGAGTACGATGCCGCCGGTCGCGCGTTCGGCCACCCATGGTCGTTCCACGTCGAGCTCGAGCTGCGCCGCGACGGCACCTACGAGCTGGTCACCCTGTCCGACATCGACGGCGACAGGGATCGCGATACGGACACGGGGCGCTACATTGTGCGCGACGGCGAAGTGCTGCTGGGCAAGAGCAACGCCGAACGCGTCGACGAGGACGAAGCACACCGGCTCGGCATCAACGGCGACACGCTGCGGACCGACATGCCGTGGATCGCGAACGCCGCGTTGCGGCTGGCAGGCGCCTCGAAACCCATGCTGGTTCGGCGCGATCGGTAGAGACTGAACCCGCGGCCAGTCGTCATTCTGGGGCGCGCGCCACAGGCGGAGCGCGCGCCGGAAGGCCGCCCACCCGCCCCGACATTCACATCGAGGTAGGAAAAGATGCGGAGCTCATTCGCGCTGCTCGCGGCGATTCTCGTCGTCGCGGGATGCACATCCGTGGACACCACCGAACACTGCGTGCTCACGCGATATGGACGGGTCATCGAGCCGCGCATGGGCACGGGGTTGAACTTCACACCGCTTGCCAAGGCGACGTGCTTCTCGATGACCGACAAGAACTTCCCCGAGGCGGGTGGCAAGGAGACGATGGAGGCGCAGACGCGTGACCCGATCACCGTCATCGGCGACGTCGGCATCGTGTACGCGTACGACCCGGCGACGATTCTCCAGCTGTTCGAGGACAAGCGCACGCCCGAAGCGGCGGAGGCCGAGATCCTCAACGCCGTCCGCGAAGGATACCGCAACGCGCTGGCGAGCTGGACTGTCTCGCAGATCTTCTCGGCGGACCGAGCGTCGCTCTCCGATTCCGTCCGCTCACACATCCAGCGCAAATTGGGCGGGCGCGCGATCGTGAAGCAGGTGTTCGTGCGCGACATCAAGGCGCCGGCGGCGATCGAGGCGGCGCGCATCGAGGCGGCGAAACAGGCGCAGGTACTCGACCGTGCGATCAAGCAATACCAGATCGACTCGGTGAACG
Organism: Gemmatimonadaceae bacterium; assembly: GCA_035650335.1. Lineage (GTDB taxonomy): Bacteria > Gemmatimonadota > Gemmatimonadetes > Gemmatimonadales > Gemmatimonadaceae > JAICNG01. The sequence goes on from DASRHU010000072.1 coordinate 2,239, forward strand.
CGCGAGCGACCGTGATTGGCGCCGAAGCGCAAGCGACGGCGAAGCGTCTCGAGGCACAGGCCTATTCGCAGAACCGCGAGCTGCTCCAGCTGCGGATCGCCGAGGCGCAGGCGAGGGGGCTGGCCGAGGCGTGCAAGGGCGTGCAGACGTGCGTGAT
>DASRHU010000073.1:0-19739 GCA_035650335.1 Gemmatimonadaceae bacterium
CGAATGCCTGTCGCGAACACGATCCGCAGGCGGTGGTCGCGGGCCCGGTTCACGCCGCGAACGCCGATCTTCACGATGGGTGATTCCGCGTCGACCGTCAGGATGACGTCGAGATTGCTCGCGACGACCGTCTGCGATCGACCGTGCCGGTTCGACGACGCCGGCACGTCGAGCGCGAAGCGCAGCCGGATCGCCCCGCGCAAACGACGATCGAGGGTCAGCCGCGCGCCGAGGAAGCGGGCCGGGTTGATCGGGTCCCCGATGGCCGAGTGTGTGTACAAGTCGCCCGCGTCACCAATGTCCTCGAAACGAAACAGGGGACCGTGCTCGCGGCCGGTCGTCGCATCCGTCATCCACACGCCGCCGGTGTCGTCGATCGTGAGGCGGATGACTCCGTTGTCGAGCGACTGGTCGGTTGCCTGCACGCCAGTTTCCGGAACGGATGGGAATCGGGATTCCCCGCCTCGAGACGCATCATCGAGCGGAAGCGGCACGACTCCGTAGCCGGGCAACTCTACCCAGGCGAGGCACCGCAGGACCTCGACGCGGTCGTTGTCGGGGTAATGGCGCGGCGACTCGATGCGATCCGAGCGAACCGTTCTGTCGATGACCTCCCACAGCACCCCGTCGAGCATTAGGGGCTCGAGCGAGCGCTCGTGAGGCACCACGCCCGCCGATCCAGGTCCCACCGGCTCGTGATCGAGGAATCGTATGACGTCGACGTCGGCGACGCCGGCGCGCGATCGCGCCGAAGGATTGCGCAGGATGAGCTGCGGTTGCCACCTGTCGGACGCGACGCGGGCGCCCGCCGGCTCATGCCCGACGAGATCGAGGATGGAGTCGGCGACGATGCCGCGCGCCTCGACGTTGGCGGCGTCGAAGCGTGCGTCGGCGTCCTTCGCGACGTCATCACCGGAACACCCGCACAGGGTGTCGTGCGGATGGCATTCGAGCAGGGTCCGCCATGCCGCGCGAACGAGCGGTGCTCGGTCTCGCCCGCCTCGCGCGGCGGCGATCGCTGACCACGGCTCCGCCTCACGAGCGAGCAGACGCTCCACGCGCGCGTTACGCCGCTTCTGGTAGGTACGCGAGGACCAGGTGCCCGGCACGGTCCAGGTGTAGCCCGGCGAAAATCGCAGCTCGCCCTGGATCTCGGGCAGCGCCGACATCTTCCCGGCGTGGTCCACGAAGGCGCTCGCGAACTCCGACAACGAGCTCGCCCGGGCGCGATCAGGCTTCGCTACCAGGGCGAGGACGTCGAGCGCCTGCTCGAGCCCCGCCTGACGAGCATGGTGATCGGCTCCGTTGAGCACCAGGAGCGCGTCCGTCCGCGCGCGGGACGCCAACACGTTGCGGAGCCCGCGCCACCTGTCGCGTGCCTGCGCCTCGGCCGTGGGAAGGTTGGCGCCGTACTCGTATCCGGCAGGAGGGAGATGATGGACCAGAACAGACGCGCCCGCGGGAGCGCGCCATCGAAACGCATCACCCGACGGCCACGCGACGCCGCCGAGGCCTCGCCAGAGGATGATCAGGGGAAAGTCGAAGCCCGCCGCGAGCGTGGGGAGATCGGCAGGGTGGCCAAACGAGTCCGGACAATACAGGACGGTCGGTGGAGTACCGCCGCGCGCACGCACGGTGCGAATGCCGAGGAGAAGGTTTCGCACGAGCGCCTCACCCGAAGGGAGCAGCTCATCGGCGAGCACGAACCAGGGGCCCGCCTCGAACGCACCCCGCGCGAGCATTGCGCGCAGCTCGCCTTCTCGATCGGGGCGGACGGCGAGATAGTCCTCCAGCAGCACTGCCTGGCCGTCGAGCAGGAATGGAGCATCGGGTCGCGGCTCATCGAGCAGCTCGTCGATCAGCTCGACGAGCCGCTGCCGGAATCGAGCGAAGGGCAGGTACCACTCGCGGTCCCAGTGCGTGTGAGACACCACGTGCACATCGAATGGACCGGAGGCGCTCATGAACGAGGACAAGGGACAAAAAAAAGGGCGGCCGATGTCGGCCGCCCTTGTGCATTCGTCTGCGTCAGACCACCGGTCTCCGGCCCGTCACGAGACGGTAGACGATCACGACGAGCGCGATCACCAGGAGAACGTGGATGATGCTGCCGACGTTGGCCACGAAGGCACCGAGGAGCCAAAGGATGAGCAGGATGATGGCGATCGTCCAGAGCATGGCGTGCCCCCTGAGAAAGTTTGTGTCCTGTGCCGCGCGCCACTCGTAAGAGCAACAGGCATGCCGAGCGCGTTCCTCAACCGGCGCCAAATAATTCGGTCTGCGGCGCGTTGCCGGCACGTGAGGGTGGATACGTCACCTGGCCCTCGGCGACCCGGGCGAAGTCGGTGAGCGTGTGTGCGCTCGTCGATGCATCGAGCACGTGACGGACCTCACAACCGCGGGCCACGAGTGCGTCGGAGATCAACGCACGGTGACATCTCCACGGGACGGCTTCCGCGCACATGATCGTCGTCGCGGACCGCGCCGCCGTGGCGATGAGGCTGTCGATCGCTTCACGGAAGACTGGAGTCGCCATGTGGTCGGCGTACGCGCGGAAGCTCTCGTTCCTCCAGGCCCCATTCGGTGAATCCGGGCGTGGACGACGCCGCCCACCCAGCGCCGGCGCGTGCGCGTACGCGATGCCGTTCGATGCGAGCGTCGCCGCCAGGGCCTCACGATCGAAGTGTGGGAACCGTCGCGACGCCGGGAACGCGCGCACATCGATGAGCGCGCGAATTCCCTCGCGCCGGAGGAGTGCCAGAAAATCCTCGATCGGTCGCGTGGAATGTCCGATCGTGTACACGACGACCGTCACTCCGTCAGATCTCTCGCTCGCTCCGTGGTCCGCTCGACGTTGCGCTCGACGGGCCGCTCGCGCTCGTCTCTCGCTCGCGCATGGTGCTCCGCGAGATGATGCGCCGACTGCCGTCCGAGCAGAATGCGCGTCGCGCGAACGTCGTGACCGATGTCGATCAGCAGGATCGCGAGATCCCCACTTGCCCAGAGCAGGCCAGCCAGCACGATCAGGCGGCTTCCCTCGGCGAGCAGCGTCGGGATCGCGGCGCGGCCCTGCATCGTTATGCCCGTCACCGCTTCCGCGATGAGGAGCAGCACGAGGATGAGCGCCATCAGGCGGAAGAGCTTCGCCACGTAGCGGAGCCCGACGTACGGCTCCAGATCGGCCGCGCGCACGTGCATCACCGTCTCTGCTCCGGGACGGCGGTGGTCGGCGCCATCGCCAGCGGCATCCGCCGGACCGAGCGGCGGGGCTCCACAGTGCTGGCAGGCGGTGGACAGGTCCGGGCGCGGCTTGCCGCAGGCCGGACATTGGCCCACAGCCGCCGCAGCCGTGTCGTGCGCTTCACGTGTGGATGTCATCAGCTGTCTCCTGTGCCGATCCATCGGGCGCGAAAGCCCCGAGTATCGATGTGCGTGAACGGCCCGTGGCCGGGCGCTGCCGGATACACGCCAGCGCCGCCGACGAGTCGCGGATGGTTGCGTTCGACGCGGTCGACGGCGTCCTGAATCACACGTGCGTCGCCAATGTTCACGCGACCATCGCCGTTCAGGTCATCCATGCTGCCATTGCCGTCGTTGTCGATGTAGATGTCCGCCGCGTCGCCGTACATGTGACGGCTCAACGACGCCCGCCCCCGCGGGTCGCCGCCCGAGCGATTGTATTGCGGGGTGCGAAAGCCGCTCAGCACCTTCACGCCCTCCGTGCGAATCCCCAGCGTGCGAAGCTCCGCCAACACCAGCTCCAGCTTGTCGAGAAGCCGCGTCTCGAGCACGAGGTACTTTGGCCAGACCTCGACCTGGTTCTTGGTGAGGAAATCTCCGAGCCGAAAGTGCTCGCTCACCGGCGTCGTCCGATTCTCGCGGGTCACCTCGATGAATCCACGCGGCGGTGCATAACGAGCGCGCTTCCTCGACCGCTCGCTGGGCCAGCTGCCGAGGTAGTACAGTCCGATGCGCCCTCGCTGCTTTTCGCTGAAGGGCGTGAGCGTGATGACGTTGAAGTCGGTGAGCGGGCGGATCGCATCGCCGATTCTGACCGCCACGCGCCACATCCCCGGCGCTTCGGGCGCGGGGATCACGACCGAGTCCGCCGTGGCCGTGTCGATGATCTCGCCCGCCGAGTAGTGGACGGAGGCGCCCGGTGGCAGCGAGTCGGCGCCCAGCGGTGCGCCGGGCTCTCGGAACTGCACGCGCAGGCGGCCGCTCTCGCCGCGCAGCGGGAGGAGCGCATTCAAGGCGGCATCGGTGAGGAAGGCCGCGGTCGGCGCGTCGGCGCTGGTGAGCCCGCTCGTGATCGATGCCGTCACTCGGGTGGCCGCGGCGGGATCGCCCGTCCGTGCGGACGCGGTCGCGACGGACCATGTCCAGCCAACGACGAACGTCAGCAGCAGGGCCGCGCCCGCGATGTCGAAGACCCGCTCGGCGCGCGGCGAGACTCCCGCCCGGTGCCAGCGACTCGCCGGCGCGGCCGGCAGGTGCAGCGCGACCTCCAGGTGATCGAGCATGCGATGGGCCGCGCCCGTTGACCTCATCGCCGCGTCCGTGGATGTTGAAGGACTGGAGTCTGCACTCGCACACGGAACTGCATGGACACCCTCATAGACCTGTGGCACCGCCTTACCGATGTCGAAGCCATCGTCCGCTGGGGCGGCTACGTCGGGCTCACCACCATCGTGTTCGTCGAAACGGGACTCCTCGTTGGGTTCTTCCTTCCCGGCGACTCACTCCTGGTGACCGCCGGGCTGCTCTCCTCACAGCCTGATTTCGGGCTCAACGTCTACCTCCTTGGCCTCATCCTGTCGGCCGCGGCGATCGCCGGCGACCAGGTCGGATACTACATCGGCCGAAAAACGGGACCGAGGATCTTCACCCGTGAGGACTCACGTTTCTTCAACAAGAGGCACCTCCACCGCGCGCACGAGTTCTACGAGAAGCACGGTGGCAAGACCATCGTTCTCGCGCGATTCATGCCAATCATCCGGACGTTCGCGCCCGTCGTAGCGGGGGTCGCCGAGATGCGGTACCGCGATTTCGTGGCCTTCAACGTCCTTGGCGGGCTGCTCTGGGTATGGAGCATGCTGTTCACCGGCTACTTCCTCGGCCGGTGGATTCCGGGGATCGGTGAGCACATCGAAAAGGTTATTCTGGTGGTGATTTTCCTGTCGATCCTGCCAGGGATCATCCACTGGTGGAAGGAACGCCGGCGTCCGCCCGTCACCGTTGGTCCGAGCACGACGCCGGACGCCTGACGCGGCCCGGCGCGCGCTATTCACGATTGGCCCGGAGAACGACCTCATGGCACACACGCTCCCTGCTCTGCCGTACGACTTCGCCGCGCTCGAGCCGCACATCGACGCGAAGACGATGGAAATCCATCACGGCAAGCATCACCAGGCGTACGTCACCAATCTCAACACGGCGCTCGAGAAGGCGCCCGAGTTCAAGGACAAGCCGCTCGAGGAGCTGCTCAAGGATCTGAACAAGGTCCCGGAAGCGGTTCGCACCGCCGTTCGAAACAACGGCGGCGGCCACTGGAATCACTCGCTGTTCTGGGTGCTGATGGGGCCGAAGGCAGGTGGTGAGCCGGGTGGCGCGCTCGCCAAGGCGATCGACCAGAGCTTCGGCGGCTTCGCGAAGTTCAAGGAGCAGTTCGCGGCGGCCGGCACCGGTCGCTTCGGATCCGGCTGGGCGTGGCTCCTACGCGACGGGAACAAGCTCGCGATCACGAGCACGCCAAACCAGGACAATCCGCTCATGGAAGGCAAGCGCGCCAGCGATGTGCTCCTTGGTCTGGATGTGTGGGAGCACGCGTACTACCTGAAGTACCAGAACCGGCGCCCGGACTACATCGCGGCGTGGTGGAACGTGGTGAATTGGGCCGAGGTGGCGAAGAGGTTTGGTAAGTAAACAGGAGTCAGGAGTCAGGAGTCAGGGATCAGGGGGTGTCAGGGAGTGGGTTTGAGGAGAGAACTGCACCAAGGGACGAGGTGCCTGGTCGTTCTCTCCTGTCACCCACCCCCTGGCACCCCCTGATCCCTGACTCCTGACTCCTATTCGCCTTCGAGGTACGTGTACCCCTCCAGCCCCGCCACGTAGTCCGCGATGAACGCGTTCGCCTCTTCGCGCGACAGGTTCTTCGCCGCCGTCACCTTCCGACGAAACGTCGCCAGCAGGTCGGACGCGCGGAACTGCACGTAGTTCAGGACTTCGGTGACCGTGTCCCCGTGAACCATGTCGGTCACCTCGTAGCCGTTAGGCGCGAGGCGGATGTGGACGGCGTTCGTGTCGCCGAACAGGTTGTGCAGGTCGCCGAGGATTTCCTGGTAGGCGCCCGTGAGGAAGAAGCCGAGGATGTACGGCTCACCCTCGCGCCAGGGATGGAGCTCCAGGCTCGGCTTCCCTTTGCGTCCCCCGGTGAAACGGTCGATCTTCCCGTCCGAGTCGCACGTCATGTCCTGCAGCGTCCCGCGACGGACGGGTGCTTCGTCGAGGCGGTGGATCGGCACGATCGGAAAGAGCTGGTCGATCGCCCAGCTGTCGGGGAGCGACTGGAAGACGGAGAAGTTGCAGAAGTAGCGGTCGACGAGCGTCGACTCGACCTCCGGGAGCAGGTCGGCGTACTCCTCGCGGTCCAGCTGCGCGAGCTTGGCGATTTCGTTGACGGTCGCGGTATAGAGCTGATCGGCCATCGCGCGCCCGCGCAGGGAGAGCACGCCACTCTTGAACAGCTCGTGCGCGCGCTCCTTCGCGAAGGTCGCGTCGTGATACACCTCGCGCACGCTCTTCGTCGAGATCGTGTCGTAGCCTTCGCGCAGCTCGTGGAGGACGAGATGATCGTCCTCGGTGGGCGTCGGGGGTGACACGGCGACCGCCGTCTCGACGTCGATCACGTTGACCAGGAGCAGCGCGTGATGCGCCGTCAGCGCACGCCCCGACTCCGAGATGATGTGCGGCATCGGGAGCCCCTGCTCCCGGCATGCCTCGCCGATCGTGTAGATGACGTCGTTCGCGTATTCCTGGAGCGTGTAGTTGACGCTCGAGATCACCGTCGTCCCCGAGCCATCGTAGTCCACCCCGAGACCACCGCCGACATCCACGTGCGTGATGTTCACGCCGAGTCCGCGCAGCTCGGCGTAAAACCGGGAGACCTCGGACAAGCCCGCCTTGATGTAGCGGATGTCGGTGATCTGCGATCCCAGGTGGAAGTGGATCAGCCGCAGGATGTCCAGCCTCCCGATCGCCGAGAGCTTGTCGATCATCTTCACGAGCTCGCTCGACGAGAGGCCGAACTTCGATTTCTCGCCGCCGCTCTTCGCCCATCGGCCAAATCCCTCTGACGCCAGCTTGATCCGCACGCCGGCGGTGGGCTGCACGCCGAGCTCGTCGGCCGCCTCGAGCAACACGTCGAGCTCGGAGAGCTGCTCGATGACGATGAACACCTGATGGCCGAGCTTCTGCCCCATCAGGGCCAGCCGCATGAACTCCGTGTCCTTGTACCCGTTGCAGACGATCGTGTGATCGGTGTTCTCACGCAGCGCCAGCACCGCCTGCAGCTCCGGCTTGCTGCCGCACTCCAGCCCGACTCCGTGCGGGGCGCCGAACTGCACGATCTCCTCGACGACGTGGCGCTGCTGATTGACCTTGATCGGGTAGACGGTCGTGTAGCTGCCCTCGTAGCCGAACTCCTCGATCGCGGCGCCGAACTTCTGGCTCAGCGACTCGATGCGCGAGCGCAGGATCTCCGAGAATCGGAGCAGGAGCGGAAGCCCCACGCCCTGCTGCTCGAGATCGCGCGCAAGCTCGAAGAGGTCCAGCTCGCGCTCCGGGTGCGCCTTGTCCGGGCGCACGACGACGTGCCCGTTGGCGTTGATGTCGAAGTAGCCGAGCCCCCACCCTTCGATGTTGTAGAGCTGGCGGGAGTCGTCGATCGTCCAACTCCGCGACGGCACAGTAGCGGGGCGACGCTCAGCGATTCGGGTTGCCATGATTCGCGAATAGTAGTGGGGCGAGCGGCCGAACGGCAGAGATGTCTCCCGAACACGGAATGCGGAATCCGGATCAGCGTTTCCGTGTTCCGCTTTCCGCGTCCTTCGATGACGTCTCCCACGTTGCCATGGTTACGGGTAGAGCAGTGTCTCTCGCCACTCATTGCCCTCCCTCACGAAGAGCCTCCGTTCGTGCAGCCTGCTCGGGCGGCTCCGCCAGAACTCGACGCTCGCCGGAATGACACGGTAACCGCTCCAGTGAGGCGGCCTCGGCACGTCGCGCCCGGCGAAACGGCGCTCCATCTCCGCGAATCGCGCGTCGAGCTCCTCGTCGTGCGCGATCGGCTCGCTTTGATCCGAGGCCCAGGCGCCGAGCTGGCTGCCGCGTGCCCGCGTGGCGAAGTACTCGTCGGCCTCCGCGTCGGCCACCGGCTCGGCGACACCCTCGATGCGCACCTGCACCTCCAGCGGCTGCCAGTGGAACGTGAGCGCCACCCGTGGATTGGTCGCCAGCTCTCGCCCCTTCCGGCTGCGCAGATTCGTGTAGAACACGAAGCCTCGGTCATCCACCGCCTTCAGAAGCACGAGCCGCGCCGATGGCTGTCCGTCGGTGCCGACTGTCGACAGTGTCATTGCGGTCGGCTCCGGCAGCAGCGTGCGGTCGAGGGACTGCGCCGCGGCCAGCAGCGACCGGAAATGCTCGATGGGATCCATGAAGGCGGACGGTGGTCGTTCGGTCTCGCGCGCGAGCGATCCGACAGGACATCTTCCCGCGAACGATGGCGAACCCTTCCCTTTTCACGCAACGCGCCGGGACGCGAGGGCGCAGCCGCTCGTGACGAGTCCGGGATGGCGCGAGCGTCTCCTCGCGCTCGCCGCGGGGGTCGAAGGCAAGCTCGACGCGGTGATGGCCCGACGCGCGCAGCGACGAGGGCGGGACCCGCTCGTGATTCATGCCTATCGAGGCTACGGGACGCAGACGCGGATCCGAATCCGCGGGCGTGTCCTCGAGGATGACGGCATCCCGGCCGCGAGCGAGCGCGATTCGGCCTGGCGCAACGCGCTGAGTGCGCTGCGGCGCTTCGAGAGCGATGAGGTTCCCGGAGCGCGCGTGCGACTCCAGCTCGCGGGCGCCACTCAGGAGCTGGTGACGGATGCGGAAGGCTACTTCGACAGCTGGATCACCCCGCGGGAGGCGCTGCACGCCGACAAGCTCTGGCACGACGTCGCCGTCGAGCTGCTCGCGCCGCGCCATCCCGTGCACCCATCACCAACCGCGATCGGTCGTGTCCTGGTTCCACCCGCGACGGCGAAGCTCGGAATCATCAGTGATCTCGACGACACCGTCGTCCGAACCGGCGCCACCGACCCGCGCGCCGTTCTTCGATCGGTCTTCCTCGCCAATGCGCGAACGCGCCTCCCCTTCCCCGGCGTCGCGGCGCTCTACGGCGCGTTGCAGGACGGTGCGGGCGGCGGGCAGAACAATCCCGTCTTTTACGTCTCGAGCAGTCCGTGGAATCTCTACGACGTACTCTCGGAGTTTCTGGCGCTGCGCGGCATCCCGGAGGGCCCGCTCCTGCTACGGGACTGGGGGCTCACCGAGCGGGAGTTGCTGCCGACCTCGCACGGCTCGCACAAGATCGAAGCGATTCGCGCGATCGTCGAGCTCTATCCCACCCTGCCGTTCCTGCTGGTCGGTGATTCCGGTCAGGAGGATCCGGAGATCTACCGGGAGATCGTCGCGCAGTACCCATCGCGCATTCTCGCGATCTACATCCGGAACGTCACACCCGACGCGTCGCGCGCCGTGCGCATCCGCGCGCTCGCTCGTGAGGTGGCGGCGGCCCACAGCGAGCTGCTGCTCGCCGCCGACAGCGCGGAAGTCGCGGTGCACGCGGGAGACCGCGGATGGCTCGATGCCGCGGCCCTCGAGCGTGTCCTCGCCGACATTCGCGGCGGCTGATTCCCCTCAGGAATCGCCGTCGAGCACGTTCCCGAGAATTCCGAGCACGCCACCCTCTTCACGCCGCGCTCCGCCCGCGCGAGGCGCCGCGGCAATGATGCGGTCGGCGAGCCGTGAAAAGGGCAGCGTCTGAAGAATCACGCGGCCGGGACCCGTTAGGCGCACGAAGAACAGCCCTTCCCCGCCAAACAGCGCCGTCTTGACGCCCTTGACCATCTCGATGCTGTAGTCCACCGAGGGCTGAAACGCGACGAGACATCCCGTGTCCACGCGGAGCGTTTCACCCGCCGTGAGGTCAATGGAGTGCAGCGTCCCGGAGGCATGGAGAAACGCCAGCCCGTCCCCGGTGAGCTTCTGAAGGATGAAGCCCTCACCACCGAAGAACCCGGCGCCAATGCGCCGGTTGAGCGCGATGCTGACGTCGATGCCACGCGCGCCGCACAGGAACGCGTCCTTCTGGGCGATCAGCGTCCCACCCCAGTCCTTGAGGTCGATCGGCTGGATCTTCCCGGGGTACGGTGACGAAAAGGCGACGTCGCGGCGTTGGTGCGACTGGTTGGCGAACAGCGTGATGAAGAACGACTCTCCGGTCAGCATCCGCTTCCCCGCGCCGAGGAGCTTGCCCATCAGGCCACCGCCTGCGCCGGTCGGGTCGAGCGTCGTCGCCATCTCGATCCCATCCTGCATGTACATCATGGCGCCGGCTTCAGCGATGACACCTTCACCCGGATCGAGCGTGACGATGACGGCCTGCAGGTCATCACCGATGAGGCGATAGTCGATCACGTCCGCTGGCATGCGGTCTCCTTCGAATGACGGTCCGAGGACGTTGGGCGCGATGCATACGCGACGCAAAGATGTAGGCGCCATACCCAGCAATGTCACCCCTGGATGCAATCGCGCCCCGTGCGTGAGACGGGGCGCTCGCGTGGTCCGACCGCAAATGTCAGGAGCTCAGGGTGACGGGCGCGGGCGGCGCGCAGCCGAATCGATCGGCGTGAGCTCGAACTCACCATCCGGCAGCATCTGCTTGATCTGTTGATCGAGCGGATCGCGGCCTCGACGAGATGGCACGTTGACTTCCTGCGATGATTCGCGACTCGCCGGCGGGCGTCCAATCAGGAGCGCGACGGAATCGCGAACCGACGCGGCGAGGGCCGAGTCCGCGCGACGCTTCGCCTCACGAGAGACGGTCTTCGGTCGCACCGGTCGCTTCACCTCGCGCGTCGGCGGAGCGGTTACCCCCCGAGATTCCGTGACACCACCGCGACTCATCGCGGCGGCCGCGGCACCGGCCGACACGAGCACCGCGAGCAGGACGATGAACTTCCGCCCACCGCGTGATTTCGGGCTCGATGCACGTGGCTGGCGGCGGCGTGGCGGACGCTGCACCCGGCGTGGCGTGCTCCGCCGCGGCGCCGGTCGCGGCGGCGGCGGTTCCACCGGTGGAGGCGGCGCAGGACGCGGAGGCGGCGCCGCGGGAATTGGAACGAGCTCGACGCCAGCGCCTTCGACCGAGCTTGGCTCCATGGGACGCGGTGCGTCGGGAAGCGGTGGCGGTGCTGCCGGCGGCGTCTTCCGTCGCGGCACGATCTCGTCCGTCGAGCCGTCCATCGAGATGCGCGGCAGCTGCTGCATCGGAGACAGGAACTTGACGGTCGGCGGCAGGGGCGGCGCCGGAGGCTCGGGCGGCGTGGGCCCAATGATATCCAGGCCAAGCGTCTCGCCGAGGAAGATGGCGGGATCCGACGTCTGCGGCGTGCGAGGCTCATTGGTCTTCGGCTTCGCTCGCAGACTGGCGGGCGTCGGGTGTGGCGCGAAGACATCCTGGCTCGGAGTCGGCCTCGGCGGCGGCGGTGCGACCGGCGGCGCGACCGGCGGTGCGGCCGTCGGCGTCGCCGAGGGCGTGGTCCGGAGAATCTCGAGCGGCGTCTCTGCCGGAGTGCCTCGCGGCGTACCGCGAGGGGTCGACAGCGGCATGAGCCCGGCCGTCGCCGCCGGGTGCCCCCGGAGCGTCGTCGCGCGCTGTCGCGCGCTCTGCTCCTCATCGCGCTTTCCGAGCCGGCCGAGCACGTCGGCAAGCAGCTCGAGGGCCGCCGCCAGCGCCACCTCGTTAGGTGGCTGCTCGCTGTCGCGGATTCCGACGACCCGGCGCGCGACGCGCTCGGCCTCATCGAGCGCGCCCTCGGCGCATCGTACCTTCACCAGGCTGGTGAGAATCGGAGCGGACTCGGGGTGATCCGGGCCAAGCGCCGACTCCTTGAGGACGAGCAGGCGCTCGAGGAGCGGACCGGCGGCGGCGTGATCCTTTCGCTTGAACGCGATCCGGGCCAGGCTGTTCAGGCTGGTGACGATATCGGGATGTTGGGCGCCGAGTCGCCGCTCGGTGATGGACAGGGCACGCTGGAAGAGCGGCTCGGCGGCGTCGATGTCCCCGCGCGAATAGAACACCGCCGCGAGGCCGTTCACCGTTTGCACGAGGCTCGCGTGGTCGCTGCCGAGCGCGGCTTCGCGAATCTGCAGCGAGCGGCGGAACAGACGCTCGGCGTCGTCGTAGGCGCGCTGGCGCAGCTTCAGCTGAGCGAGGTTGGCGAGACTGGTCGCGAGCCGCAGATCCCCGGCGCCGAGCTGTTCCGCTTCACGAATGGCGGCGACGAAGGCTTGTTCGGCACGAGCCAGATCGCCCTTGCCGAAGAACCGCCGCCCGGCCTCGTTCTGCGTTTCCCAGCGCTCGACGATCTGGTCTTGCATGGGGCTCCTTGGATACTCTAAAGACGCTCCCCATGGTGCCCCGTCACCTCCCGGAAACGGGCATTTTGACCGTGAGAGTCAGGAAGACCGCGGTGACGGCCGTTCTGCCGCGCTGGTGAGGCTGGTCACCAGGCCGGTGTCGAAGGTGTCGACGGTGTCGAGGGGCCAAGGGGTGTCCTCGATCCCCTCGACTTCCGTGATCCCTCGAGCCCCTTCGTCGTTAGGCAGACGGATTGCTCAACACCGCGTCGTCGGTCAGCGTCGCGCCCGTGCCGAAATACGAGCCGCCGACGGTCACGCGCGCCCCCTGCGCAATCGCGCCGGATTCGAGGACGGCGCGGAACACGCGCAGGTAGGACTCCGGCATGTGCAGCGATCCGAGACACACCCGCGAGTCGATGTCCGCTCGGTCGGTACGGTGAGCAAAGATCTTCACGCTCACGCTGTTCTGTAGCTTTCGGCTGATCTCGAGGTGCAAATCCCGCTTGAGCTTCATGACTCGTTTCCGGTAGAGCAGTTCGTTTCTCGGCGGTGATCGGAATTCACCGAAACGGCGCGCTGTCATAAAACGCGCCACTTTCGCCGCGCGGCGGTGCATTTTCGGGGCCTGCGGACACGTGAAACAGATGATCCGCCCCCACTGTAACAGAGGTCACAGAGTGCTCACGCATCGTCGATGATCGCATCGGCCTCGATCTCGACGAGCATGTCGGGATCGATCAACCGTCGCACCTCGATCATGCTCGTGGCAGGGCGCACCTTGCCGAAAACTTCTCCGTGCGCTCGCCCGATCTCCGACCACTTCGTGATGTCGGTGACATACATGCGCGTGCGGACCACATGTGCAAGTCGTGCACCGGCTCTCGCCAGCGCCGACTCGATGTTCCGCAAAGCCTGTTTTGTCTGTGCATACGGATCACCCACACCGACGACGCGCCCCGCTGCGTCGGTCGCGGTCGTTCCCGAGACATGCACCGCGTTTCCGACGCGAACCGCGCGAGAGTAGCCGACGATCGGCTCCCACGCCGTCCCGCTCGAGATGTTCTGCCGCGCCACCGTCAGCGCGGTGCGCGCGCGCCGTCGCGCGCGAGCGCGCCGACGAGATACGTCAGATTCGCGGTGCCGTCCATGATCGGCTCGTTCGTGGAATAATCGCCCATGTCATCGTGATACACGATGTGACCGACGTTGAACGGAGCATACTCATCGGGCTCGGCCAGATGAATGCCCCGAAGGTTCTCGTAGATCGAACGATACACCGGCCCGTCGATCAGCCCGCCGGTGAGGATCACGCCCAGATTCTTCGCGACGACGGAATGCGGATCGCGGGGGAAAACGCCGTCCCGCGGGATGCCAATCACCATCGACACGCCCCACGGATTGCCGCCGAACAGCCAGTCGAGCGCCGCCATCTCCATGTCGAGAAAGCGGCCATCGCCGGTCATCTCGCGATACAGCCGCGCCTGCGTCGCCAGCGACACCATCAGATTCGCCGAGCACCAGATGAACGGAATGCCGACGCGGAATCCGTTCGACGCCCGGCCGGCCACGCGCTCGAGCCCGTCGCGATAATATCCGATCGCCGCGGCGCGCTCCGGCTCGCCTCCCGCGCGCCACAGCTCGAAGTGCCCATTGTTGTGCCACGGATACCACTGGTAATGCCTGGCGGTATCAGCGCCCATCCACGGCGTCACCGGCTCCATTCGAGCGTACTCCGCCGCCTCGACGAGGTATCTGGGCTCGCGCGTGAGCTGATAGAGCTGCACCGCGCCCAGCTCCATGTCGTCCGCCCAGTTGTCCTCCTCATAGAAATACGGCGAGCGCGCCGGCGCCGTCTGACACACGCCGGGACGCGCGCGACCGATCTCGTACGCCGCGATCGCCCGCGCGCGCAACCGACGCGCGAACGCCGAATCGTGTCGCGCGAGAAGCTGCGCGCCGTGCGCGAACGCGGACGCGTATTTGCCGGCTGTCGAGGCGAGTCCGGTCGATCGATTTCTGGCGCCGAACAATCCCTGTGGCTTGCCGGTGCAGGGGTACACGGGGCGCGGACCGCCCTTCCCCCACCCGTAATCCGACGAATCCGTGGTCGGCAAGTCGAGATACGCGTGATCACGATCGTCGCCGAGCTGATTGAGCATCAGCGAGTCCTCGGGGAACATGCGCAACAGCCACTCGAGCCCGTGACGCGCTTCGTCGAGGACGTCGGCGATGCCGTTCGCACCAGGAAGTCCATCGGCGCGGTGCGCGTCGCGGAACGCCTCGGGGGCTTCGCGGTACGCCATCAACATCACGTAGGTCGCGTTGGCCGATGTCGTGACGTACTGGAGATAATCGGCGGCGTCGGCCCACCCCCCGCTCACGGGAATGAACTCACCGGATCGCGTGGGGTGATCGACGAGCAGCGCATCCTTCTGGTGAACCGAGTCGCGGAAGAAGGGATTGTAGCCCGATCGCTGCTGCCGCATGTAGAACAGCAGCGAGTCTGCGAGCCCCTCGTACGCCGCGCGTGAGATGCGCACCAGTGGAGATCGCACGCCGGCGGCGACGATCCGGTAGCGACCTTCCTCTCGCACACCGGAGAAGTCCAGCCGATGCGTCGAGACGCAGGGACCGAAGCCGGGAGCCGCGATGGCGGCGAGCGGCCCGTGCACGCGAGTGCCTCGCTCGTCTTCGACGCTGAATGAGTCCAGGCGGACGCTGTCGAGCGAGCATAGCACCGCGACTTTCGGATTCGCGGGGAGATACCCGACCTGGTTGATCCGGATCGCGTGTCGCGCGGGGTCGAGGCGCAGCGACGTGTGCGGCGCCGCGCACGCGAGCGTCGCGAGCGCCATCACCGCCGGTCCGCGGGTGAGCCACGGCGCAACGAGAGTCATACGCGTCGGAAGATGCTGCGTCCCGGTGAGTGAGGCCAGCCAGTCCGGCCATGCAAGCGCGCTACCGGCGTGGCGCGCGGCTACGTAATGGAGCGTATTCCGCGCCGGCCGCCGCATGCGTACGCTTGCTCCGCGACACGCGTCGCCGCAGGGAGCGTCGTTTACTCGCCCTTTACTGTGAGGGTTTTTGCCCTTGCCGGAATGCACACCGCTGGTCATTTTCGTCGCGGTCACAGGCCGGCTGCTGTGTGGCCGTACATCCTCGTGCCGCTACCACTTGTCTCACACGCAGCCCAACGGTCGGGCGTCCGCCAGAGTCTGGAACGCGCGCACGCGATCCGACGTGGGATCGCCCCGCCAGCGTCAGCACTGCATCGCTCTGTCTCATCCCATACGCCGAGGTGCGTGATGGTCGTATCTCTTCGCAGCAAGCTCGCATTCACCGTGGCAATGCTCGCCTGTGTCGTCTCGAGCGCCGCCGCGCAGCTCGGAACGATTGCCGGTCGCGTCACGGATGCCGATGGGGCACGGCCCATTCCCGGAGCGACGGTGCTCGCGCTCGTGCCCACGGGAACGGCGGCCGCGGGAACGATGACCGATGACCAAGGGCAATTTCGTCTGAACGTGGCGCCCGGTACGTACACCGTCACCGTCCGCCGCATTGGCTATGGCGAGACGCAGCGGCGCGGCATCGTCGTGACCACGGGCGCGACGGCGCAGGTCGACGTCACCCTCAACGTGAGAGCGATCGAGCTGAATCCCACGATCGTGACGGCGACTCGTACTCCGGAAAAGGCGCAGAACGCTCCGGCGCACGCGGAGGTGCTGACGCCGCAGGTCATCGAGGAGCGCGCGACGCTCACGCCGGTCGACCAGATTCGCAGTGTCCCCGGCGTCGATTACGCGAGCACGGGAATTCAGGGCGGCAACGTCGTCGTCCGCGGCTTCAACAACGTGTTCTCCGGCGCGCTCCTGACGATCAGCGACTACCGCTATACGACGGTACCCTCGCTGCGGGTCAACACGCCCTACCTCGTGCCGACGCCCAACGAGGACGTCGGTCAGATCGAGGTCGTGCTCGGTCCGGGGGCCGCACTCTATGGACCGAACGCGGCCAACGGCGTCATGCACATCATCAGCAAGTCGCCCTTCGAGTCGAAGGGCACGACCGTCAGCGTCGGCGGCGGGAGTCGCAGCATCATCCGGGGGGCCGTGCGTCACGCCGGGACCTCCGGCGATCGCTTCGGCTACAAGATCTCGGCTCAGGTGCTCAAGGGCGAGGATTGGCACTACACCGATCCGGTCGAGGCGGCGTCGCGGCAGCAGGCCATCACCGCGGGCGCCGATCCCGATACGCTCAGGATCGGCAGGCGTGACTTCGACGTGGAGCGGTGGTCGGGTGAGATCCGCTTCGATATCCGGCCGACGACCGCGTCGGAGCTGATCATCACCGGCGGACGCGCGTTCGCCGGCAACGCGCTCGAGATGACCGGCATTGGAACCGCGCAGGCACGTGACTGGAGCTACGACTTCGTGCAGGGCCGGTTCAACTGGAAGCGCCTGTTCGTGCAGACGTTCCTCAACACGAGCGACACGAAGGACACCTACCTGCTCCGCACCGGCCAGGGCGTCGTCGACAAGTCGCGGGTGCTCGTCGGACAGATCCAGCACGGGCTCGACCTGGGCGACAGACAGACCTTCATCTACGGCGTCGACTATTCCAAGACCGACCCGCGCACGCTCAATACGATCAACGGGCGCAACGAAGCCATCGACGAGATCACCGAAGTCGGCGGCTACATACAGTCGGAGTCGCGGCTCAGCGAGATGTTCGACTTCGTCGTGGCGGGCCGCCTCGATGATCATAGCGAGCTCGAGGACCCCGTGTTCTCGCCGCGTGCGGCGTTGGTATTCAAGGCCGACACGGGCCACACGATTCGCTTCACGTACAACCGGGCGTTCAACACACCGACGACGAACAACCTCTTCCTCGACCTGATCGCGCAGCGCATTGGCCCATTCAATGTGCGGACGATCGGCGTGCCGCAGACCGGCCTGCAGTTCCGTCGGAACTGCACCGCGGTCAATGGCAACACGCTGTGCATGAAGTCGCCGTTCACGCCGCCGGCGCTTGGAGGCCCGACGGCATACCTGCCGCCCGATGTGACGAACTTCTGGGCCGTTGCCCAGGCGGTCGCGGCGGGCGCCGGCGTCAACATCACTGGCGTGCCCCGGCCCACGGCGGCTCAGGTTCCCACCGTCATGTTCGCGCGGAACGCCGAGAACCAGCCGTTCCTGGTTCAGCCGGGCGACGTGCGGGACGTCGGCCGCCTGAAGCCGACGATCACGAGCACGTACGAGGTCGGCTACAACGGCCTCGTGGCCGAGCGGTTCCGCTTTGCGGCCGACGTCTACTTCGAGAAGAAGACCGACTTCGTCGGTCCACTCATCGTCGAGACGCCGACGGCGCACTTCGCCGGGCCGCAGCTCGTTGCATACCTCATGGCGAACGGTATCTCCCAGGCCAACGCGGTGACCGCGGCCACGGCGATCGGGCAAACGCCGATCGGCGTGGTGACACCCGATCACCCGCTCACAGCGGCGCCCGAACTCATCCTCACCTACCGGAACTTCGGTAATCTCGACCGGTGGGGTGGCGATCTCGCGTTCGATGTGCTCATGACCGACCGCGTCTCACTCACCGGGTCGTATTCCTACGTCAACAAGAACTTCTTCCCGCGCAGCGAAGTCGGCGGTGTCTCCGACGTCGCGCTGAACGCGCCGAAGCACAAGGGGACGCTGGGAGTGGCGTATCGCGAGCAGCCCACCGGCTTCACCGTCGACCTGCGAGGCCGGTTCAACGATGAATTCCCGATGAACTCGGGCGTCTTCATCGGCAACGTCGAGTCGTATACGGTGGTCGATGCGTCGGTTGCGTATCGATTCCCGTTCGCGCAGAACACGATTCTCTCGGTCAACGTGCAGAACCTGCTCGGGGACGAGCACCGTGAATTCATCGGCGCGCCCGAAATCGGGCGCCTCGTTCTCACGCAGCTGCAAGTGACCTTCTGACCCGGAACGCGAGGGGCTCGAGCCGCGGGATCAGGGGCAAGACCGTTCGAAGCCGAGCGAGACTGCGCAAGCAGACTCGCTCGGCTTTGGTTTTGCCATAGTTGGCCTGATCCCTCCGAATCCCCTTTCGCACCGTACCGTTTTCGAAATGATCCTCCTCGAACCGGCCGCGCACCCCGTCATCGGGCATCGCGGCGCCTCCGCCGAGTTGCCCGAGAACACGCTTCCCGCGTTCTCGCGGGCCATCGACCAGGGCGTCGATGCGATCGAGCTCGACGTGCACGTCAGCGCCGATGACGTACCGGTCGTCATGCACGACCCGACGGTGCTGCGCACGACGGGCGCGCCGGGGCAGATCGCGACGATGTCGTGGCGCCGGCTGCGTGAGCTCGACGCCGGCGCGACTTTCACGCGCGATGCAGGCGCGACGTTTCCCCATCGGGACCAGGGAATTCGAGTCCCATCGGTCGAGCAGGTGCTCGAGGCGATTCCGGCCGAGCTTCCCATGATCATCGAGGTGAAAGCACTGCACGCGCAGTGGGCGTTGCGGCGTGTCCTCGAGCGCTTCAACGCCGCGTCCCGGTGCATCGTCGCGGCGTTCGAGGCCGGCTCGCTCGCCGCGTTCGGCGAGCCGCCCTTCACCCTCGGCGCCTCGCGTCGCGACGTCGTGCGGCTCATGGGGCGGACGCTGCTTGGCATGGGACCGGAACGCGTCCCGTACCGGGCGCTCTGTCCGCCTAACCAGTATTACGGCGCGCCCGTGCCCGTCGGTCTCATCGTGCGCGGCGCGCGCCGGCTCGGTGCGCCCGTTCACGTCTGGACCGTCGACGACCCTGCCGAGGCGCAGCGCCTGTGGGGGAAGGGCGTGAGCGGAATCATCTCGAACGCGCCGAAGAAAATTCTCGAGGCGCGCGACGCTGCTCGACGGAGCGGGTAGTCCTCATGGCTTAGCTGGCATCAAGACCCAACGGCCTGATCGCTCCAAGTGTCGATTACTCACCACGCGCAGTCCCAAGGCAGCTTTTTTTTGTTGTCGCGCAGAGAAGGTTCAATGCACCAGGAGCGATCCGC
>DASRHU010000074.1:0-2246 GCA_035650335.1 Gemmatimonadaceae bacterium
TGATCGGCATTCCGACGTGACAGCACCCTGGGATACCCGAGCGCCGTTAGGTACGGATGCGTACGCCCGAATGCGGCGGCGCGCGATCTTCGAGTGCTGCAAGTGGGATCCTCAGGTCGAGGACACGGCGACGCTGGCTCCTTTTCCCCTCGTGCTTCGACGAGAGGTATGGACGGAGCTGGCGATGCTCGCCGAAGCGTTGGCGAGAGAGACGCTCGACGCGGAAGCAGAGCTGATCGACCGTCCAGAGCTCCACGGCCTGCTCGGTCTTCCCCGCGGCTGCCGGCGTGCGCTCCGGCGCGCCGATGCTCCGGCGCGCGACGCCGCCCGCCTCATTCGCTTCGATTTTCATCACACCCCTCACGGCTGGCGCATCTCGGAAGCGAACACCGACGTGCCGGGGGGCCTGAACGAGGCCTCGGGCGTCGCGGCCATCATGGCCGAGCATTACGATGGCCTCGCGATCGCGGGAGATGTCGCGGGCACGTACGCCAGTGCACTGCTCGACAGGAGTGACACGGGGTGTGTCGCGCTCGTTCACGCGACTGCCTACACGGACGATCGTCAGGTGATGTCGTACCTCGCTCGGTGTCTGGAGCTGCTCGGGGGAACCTCGGTGCTCGCGAGCCCGATGCACGTCACGTGGCGCGCACGACACGCGACCGTGCTCACCGCGAGCGCGACCGATCGGCCGGATGTCATCGCGCGGTTCTATCCCGCCGAGTGGTTATGTGATTTGCCGATCGGCTGCGAGTGGGAGTGGTTCTTCCGCGGCTGTGTCACGCCGGTGAGCAATCCCGCGAGCGCCCTCCTCACGCAAAGCAAGCGGCTACCGCTCGTGTGGGACCGCCTGCGAACCCCAATGCCCACATGGCGCGCTCTGCTTCCCGAGACGCGAAATCCTCGTGACGTCCCCAAGGGCGAGGGCGACGCGTGGGTGTTGAAGCCGGCTCTCGGACGTGTTGGCGACGGCGTAGGAATTCGAGGGGTGACGCCCGAAAGGGAGTGGAGACGTATCGCCCGCGCGGCACGGTGGTTTCCCGGTTGGTGGATCGCGCAGCGTCGGTTCGAGGCGTCTCCCCTCGATACAGGCACGGAGCTCACGTACCCGTGCATCGGCGTCTACACGATCGATGGCCGCGCCGCGGGAGCCTATGGTCGCATCGCGCGCTCAGCGCTCATCGACTGGCGCGCGCGCGATATACCAGTGCTGGTGCCGGTTCGAGACGAGTCGGTCGCGACGAGGCGGTCCGCATGAACGAGGAGCTGATCTTCGAGGCGTGGGCGCCCGACGAAGGCCTGTGGACGCCTTGGGCAAAGCCGGTGCTGTTCGCGAATCTGTCGCGCGTGATCGGAGATCCGGTTCCGGTCGACACCTGGCGGTCCGTGGATGTCGGAGGAGTTCCTCCGGCGCGCGGTGCCGCGGCAGTGGTGGTCGATCTCCCTGGAAAGCAGTCCGTGCTCGCCGGCCTTGCCCTCGCCGATCGAGGATATCGCCCGGTTCCTCTGTACAACGTCAACGTGGGGCCGAACGCGGTCATCGATGCCGGAGAGATCGCGGGCGCCCTTCGCTCCGGCGCGGACGAGCTGCGCCAAATGCGCATCACGCCTGATGCGCCGCCGGCGTTTTTGCTCGACTCCAGGCGCATGCGCCCGATTCGAACGCCCGCGCCCGGGAAATTCGACAATCGCTGGATCGTCATGCCGCAGGACTTCCCGTCGGCGACGATGTTGATGTCGCGTGGCATCGCCGAGGTGGTCGTCCTGCGAGAGGACGAGAGCCCGGCCCGCGGCGACCTCGCGCATGTGCTTCTTCGTTGGCGCCGTGCGGGAATGTCCATTCTGGGCGTCGATGTGAAAGCCGGCTCACGCGCGCGAGAGTTGACGATCGAGCCACCCTCGCTCTTCCGTCGCGCATGGTATCGCCTCATCGCGCTCGCCGGGCTCCGCCGCGCGAACGTTGGCGGATTCGGCGCGCAAATCCCGGAAGAATACGAGGGCGGGCGCATGAGCGGGTTCGCGTGAGCGACAGGGTGCGCTGCGAGTGGGCGTGCGCCCCGCTCGACATCATCTATCACGACACTGAATGGGGTGTTCCCGTTCATGATGACCGCGTGCACTTCGAGTTCATCACGCTCGAAGGCGCGCAGGCCGGCTTGAGCTGGTCCACGATCCTCAAGAAGCGCGAGCGGTACCGTGAGGTGCTCGACGGATTCGATCCCGATCGCATTGCGCGCTACACGAAG
>DASRHU010000075.1:0-25007 GCA_035650335.1 Gemmatimonadaceae bacterium
CCGGCGGTGTCGGCGACGCCCGCGCTGGCGGCCAGCTCGGTGAACGTCCCGTCGCGGTTGTTTCGATACAGCAGATTGCGCTCGGGGCGGAATGCCGACGGATTGATGCTCGCCGGGTTCTCGACGTCGTACTTCCCGCGAACCTCCAGTACCTCGTCTGGCGTGTACCGGACGTAGCCGGTCACGTACAGATCGAGAAAGCCATCACGGTTGTAGTCGCCCCACGATGCTCCGCTCCAGAAGCCGGTCGCATCGCCGATGCGTGAGGCGGCGCTCCGATCGTCGAACGTCCCGTCGCGGTTGTTGCGGTACAGATAGTTCTTTCCGTACGACGTCAGCACGAGATCGATGTGGCCGTCGTTGTCGTAATCGCCCCAGGCGACGGCCATGCCCCAACCGCGAAAGTCGATGCCCGAGCGCGTCGTCACATCGGTGAACGTTCCGTCGCCATCGTTATGGTACAGCACCGCTCTCGCCGGCGACTTGCCCCGCTCGGCCTCGGACATGGAGAGTGGACCAACCTCGTTCGCGATCACGAGATCGAGCCACCCATCGTTGTCGTAGTCGCCCCACGCCGCGCCCGAGCCCATGTCTTCGGGAAGCTGCGAGGACCGCACGCCGCTGAAGTGCTGGAACTCGATTCCCGATTGCCGAGCGACATCGGTGAAGACGACTCTCGGATAGTCGGGCGGGAGATTGCGCGCGAGATCCGACGTCACCCCTTCGACGACTTCGCCGGGGCGGTAGATGGCGTCAGGGCGGGCCGAGTGAACGGCCGCGATCAGCGCCGCACCCAGGAACAGGACGGCTGAGGCGGCGGTGATCAACAGCAGCCGCCGCCGTCGAGTCAATCGGGGCATCTGCGCCACCTATTCGTCCAACGTCACGGGGATCGTCCGTCGGTCTTCGGACACCACCGTCACCGTCGCCGTGAGACCCGACTCTTTCCCGAACAGAAAGTTCAGCAGGAATTGATCGACTTTGCGGTACATGAGCTTCGCGGTGACGCGCAGCTCCGTGACGTGGCCGGATGGCGTGGCGGCGAGCCTCGACGGACAGACGAAGGTGAAGCGCTCCTGATCCGAGAACCCCGGAAAGAGCGAGCGCCGGTAGCGGACGCCGACCATCTCCCAGAGGTTGTGACGGTCAATGAGATTGCCGTACTGATCGACGGGCTCGGCCTTCAGCATGAAGCTGCCCGGCGCGATGAAGTGGGTGGAGTCACGATGGCCCGTTCGATATACCAGGTTGCCCGCCTGGTCGGTCACGGTCAGCTCGACCCACGCCTGGATGATGTCGAGAGGACCGGTCGGGAAGTCGTGCCCGGTCTTGTTGTTGGTGAGCACGGCGTGGATCGTCACCGGCTCGCCCGCGCGCACGGTGCGGGGAGTCACGAGCTCGATAGGCACCGCCGGGCCATTCCGCCACTTGTCGGCGATCTCGGGCACCTCGATCTCGCCCCGCAGCCATTTCTCGGTGAGCTCGACGTGCTCGGCGGCCCCGGGCAGATCGAGTGCCGTCGGAATGAACTGGTTGGCACCGAGGAAGCGATGGCTGCGATGCTTGCCATCGTCAGGCGAGCGGTTGTAGTCGCGATCGTCACCGCGGGCGGGATCGGTGGAGGCCAGGAGCGGCATGTGACACTCGCGGCACTCGATGGTCTTCGTCGGATCTCCGGGGCGGTTCCACCGGCTCTTGCGCCAGTTGTCGTACTGGTTCTGCAGCTGCACCCAGCCGACGCGGTTGATTTCCTCATCGATGAACTGCTTGTGGCACGCCGCGCAAAACTCGGGACTCTTGAAGAGCTTGTGCTGAAGCGTTTCAACGTGCTCCCGCGGGTACGAGCGAATGAGGAAGTCACTGACCGCGCGCGCCACTCCGCCCTCCTCGAGCTCGAACATGTAGCGGTTCGGCTGCGTGATGACGTAGGCGGCGTTGCCCTTGACGTCCGTCTCCTTGATCGCGTGGCAGGCGATGCACGAGACACCTTCGCGGTAGCCCGTCAGGTTCGTGAGATCCTCGGCGAGGATGTTCTTCGCGCCGGAGAAGAGAGAGATCGGATCGTGACAGCCGCCGCAGTATCGCGTGGACTCGGAGCCGTTCTGCTCGGCCATCACCAGCTGCACTTTCTGGAACGCGGGATCCATCGCCGAATAGCGGTGCGCGCTGACCGCCCATTCGTCGTAGATCCGCTTGTGGCAATTGGCCGTGCCGCACGACGCCGACCCCGAGAGTGAACGCGCGTCGTACGCGCCCCCGCTGCTCGTGCGCGCGAGACTCGGCGCGAAGGGCCGATCGGGTCCGAACGCGTAGCTGTAATCCGCCGGTAGCTCGTTGACGAGTTGGGGCGGGCGGTACAGGGTCGTGGCCACGGCGACGAACGCGAACAGCGAGAGGGTGAGTACCGCCGTGACGCGACTATAACGACGCGACGCGACGCTGGCTGCCGCTCCGACCGCCGTCGCGCGCGATCGCGCCGCGCGCACCATCAGCGTCACCACGTGCGGCACGACCGACCCAACGAGCGCGAACGTCGCGACGATGTGCGCGTAATCCCAGGCGCGGCTGATCCGGGTCGCGAACATCGCCTGAACCGTCAGCACGAGTCCGGATACGATCAGCACGACCGTCGCCGCCATCGCGAAGTACCCGGTCAGCTTGACGTGCGACAGGCGGATTTGCTGGTAGACACGCCAGTGGCGGATCTGGTAGATCGCGAATGGCAGCACCATCGCGACGCCGGCGACCGTGTGGAACAGGACCATGATCTGGTTCGGCACGCTGAACGGCAGGAGGTATATGGCCAGGCCGGTCAGCGTCTCGAACAGGAGGAGCGCGGATACGCTCCAGAGGAGCGTTCGCTCCCACTCCAGGACTTTACGGGTCACAGGGCGCCGGGTGGTGGGTTTGACCCGACACGTTCCTCTGACGCCGGTCGCGGGGCAGTCGGGAGAAGTCCGCGAGCGATGTCGGGCAAATACCGACACGCGCCCGGCGCCGCGCGATTCTCCCGCCTCCTGGGCTTCACCGCACCTTTCTTGACGCCCCCTGGGCACGGTCTATGTTGGGAGTTGCACCCGCCCGCGCCCCGACGCGCCCGCGACGCCCGTCGTCAGCCGCTCACAGGCGCGAGAACAGGAGGTCGACGATGGAGAGAGCGCGCGCGTCCTCGGCCGTTGCCGCGACGATCCTCAGTGTCCTGCTCGCGGCGGTGTTCTTCGTCGCCGGCATCCCCAAGCTGATCGGCTCCGAGCCCGTTCTGTTCCAGGCCGCGGCGATGCGAGGCTTCCCGGAGTGGATTCGGCTGCTCGTCGCCATCGTCGAGGTCGGCGCCGCCATCGGGCTGCTCATCCCCGCGACCTCCGCCGTCGCGGCGATGATGCTCGCGCTGCTCATGCTTCCAGCCGCCATCACTCAGGCGGTGAGCGGCGACGCCGGCGTGATCGTGCCGATCGGTCTTTTCGTCCTGCTGCTGACGCTCGCGGCACTTCGCCAGCCGGAGACGGTGCGCGGACTATGGCGCGAGGCCCGACATGGCCCACACCCCATACTGCGCGAAGGACTCATCGCCGGGCTCATCGGGGCGACCGCCATCGCCGCCTGGTTCTTCGTGGTGGATGCGCTGGCGGGTCGGGCACTCTTCACCCCGAGCACCCTCGGCCGCGCGGTCTTCAGCGTGCTCGGCGCCGTTCCCGATTCCGAGAGTCCCATCGTTCACGTCCTCGCCTACACCGGGGTGCATTACGCGGCGTTCATCGGCGTCGGGATCATCGCCGCGACGATGGCGCGGCTCGCGGGAGATGAGCCGTCGGTCCTGCTGGGCTTCGTGATGCTCTTCGTCGCATTCGAGGTCGGGTTCTACGCGTTCGTCGCGGTCCTCTCCCAGGCGACGCCGCTCGGGCAGCTCGCCTGGTGGCAGGTCATGCTCGGCAACCTCATCGCCGCGGCGACGATGGGCTTTTATCTGCTGCGACGGCATCCAGTGCTGCGCGATCAGTTCGCGCATTCACTGGATGCGCAGCCGTGGCACGCGGCCGCGCGCAAGTAGTTCTTTTTTCGGCCAACAGCCGGGAACGCGGATGCCACGGCTCCGGAACGGCAAAACGCCACGAATACGGCAACGGCAACTTCGAAAGAGCTTTATGAAATCTCTTCGGCTATAGGTCACGATCAGTCGCTGGTATAGTCGTCGGGAAGGTGCTGCCGTTGCCGTTCCAAAAGTTCTTTGCTGTTGCCGTATCCGGCGGGTTTGCCATTCCAATTCGCGGCATCCGCGTCACCGGCTGTTCGCCGTTGCTGTTCGCCGTTGCCGCTTCTGCTACGGAGCCCCGGCTCGGGCCCGCCGAAAGAGCAGATCGGGCGCGAGCACGAGCGCGAGTGCGGTCATCGGGAGGATCTGCACCGCCTGAAGGAGCAGTGCCGTCGCTACCGCGGCGTCGCTGGAGATGCCGTACGCACCGAGGGTGACGGCATACACCACCTGAAAGACGCCCACGTTTCCCGGCGTGAGTGGGAACAGAAAAGAGAGATTGACGGCGAGCATCGCGACGACGCTGGCGCCAAACGACACGGGCAGTCCCGTCGCCACCGCCGTGAGGTGGTACGTTGCACCCTGCAGCCCCCAGGCGACGAGTGAGAGCAGCATCGCGGGGACGACGCGACGCGCCGTTGGGAGCTCCGCCACTCCGGTGACGAAGCGCGCCATGAACGACCCGATTCTCCCGCGACCCGAAGCCAAAGGACTCCGGTCTCTCGCCATGCGAGTCGCCAGGAAAGCGGCGATCATCAGGGCGCCGAGAATCAGGCCACTCACCGTTTGTGCGTGTCGCAGCGGCGGCGGGACGGACAGCACGAGCGGGGCGGCGAGTAGAAGCACGAGGTAGGTCGCGATCTCCACGAGGCGATCGACGGTGAGCGTTGCGAGCGCAGTCGCCGACGGAATGGACGACCGGCGAGCGACGAGGAGCGCGCGCGCGGGATCGCCACCACTGGCCGGCAGCAGGTTGTTCAGCCCCGACCCGACGTACGCGGCATGCACGGCCAGCGGCACGGATGGTGATCCCACCGCGCGGAGGAACACCCACCAGCGGATTCCGCGCACGGCCGGCGTCGCGAGGTTCACGAGCGCGGCGACGAGGAGCCACGCCGGCGATGCGCGGACGGCGGTCGCCCAGACATCGCTCCAGGCGACGCGCGCTCCGAGGCGCACGAGCAGGCCGATCGTGATGATGGCGAGAAGCCACCGCAGCACCCGCGCCCGCGTCGACGGCTGCGGTGCCGGCGACGTCACGCGTTCTCGCGTCGCCCGGTCACGAGCCGGTGATACACCGCCAAAGTCTGTTCGGCGATGCGAGGCCAGGCGAATGCGGATGCGCGAACGCGTCCTGCCATTCCCATTCGCGTGCGCAGGGCGGAGTCAACAAGAAGGCGGGCGAGCGCATCGGCGAAGGCCTCGACGTCTCCCGGTGGTGTCATCAGTGCCTGCCGCTCGTGCTCGACGACGGTGCGAAAGCCCGGTGTGTCGTAACACGCGATCGCGGTACCGCAGGCCATCGCCTCGAGCAGCGTGATACCGAAAGAGCCGAGTGTCGCGGGGCAGGCGTAGACGGACGCGTGCGCGTAGTACCCCTCGAGCCCATCGCGCACGTGGCCGAGGAAGACGATGTCCTCCCGTCCCCCCGCGAGGGCGCGGTAGCGTGAGCGCAACGGTCCGTCCCCAATGACGATCAGCCTCGCCTCGATGCCGCGCGCGCGGACGCGCTTGAAGGCATCGATGAGCGCGGGCAGCCCGTTGCGTGGATCGAAGCGTCCGACGAACAGGATGGTCGGGACACCGACGGGCATCGCCGCCGGCCGCGGTACCTCCGGCCGGAACTGCCCGACGTCGACGCCGTTAGGCACGATCGTCCACTCGGCGGTGAAATAGCGCGCCACGGCGTCGCGCGCGGCGGGCGATACCGGAAGCTTCGCGTCGATGCGGTCGAGCAGCCCCTGGAAGTATCGGCGGCCCAGCGCGTACGCGACGGAGAACTCGTGGTACGCGTGGAACGTTCCGACGATCGGGCACTCCGCCTCCTCGATCGCGATCATCGGGAGCGAGGGCGCTAGTGGCGCGTGCAGGTGCACGATGTCGTACGCACCGTCGCGCAGCACGTTCCGGAGCCTCGTGCGAATGCCCCGTCCCAGCGTGAGCCGGCACGTGGATTCGTTGGCGAGGACGGTGGCGCTGTCGGGGATGGTGATGACGTTCGCGCGCGGTGGGATTCCGGCAATGCGCCCGGTGATGACGTCGACGTGGTGGCCTCGAGCACGTGCCTCAGTGGCGAAATGGTGGACGTTCTCGCAAATGCCGCCAATGTGAGGGTAGTAGTATTCCGTCACGACCGCGACACGTAATTTCGGGGCGTGCGAAGCGGGAGATACCGAGATCACCGAGGCCTACCGAGTGCTACCTGGTCCGCGGGACATATGGCTGTGGATCGTCACGATCTACGACGACATCTTCGTCGAGAAGTTCTGGTACCGGCTCAGGCACCACGATCCGCGCGGAGCAGGACGCGCAATCGGGGAGCTCATCGTCGGATTTCCCGGCTGCTGGCTCGGCCTCGCGATTCTCGCTGCTCTGGTGATCCTGCTCGCTCGCGCCTTGTAGCGCACGCCGCCCTCGCCGCGGCCGCACGGAATTGCGGCCAGAGGATGCGCCCTCGGACCTCCGGGCGCCAGCCCGCCGTCAGCTTGCGCGCCTGGCCTCGTGGGCTGCGCGACGTTCTGGCCGCGACCGTCGCACGCTTTCCGCCACCGGGGCACGCAGCGGCAGCCTCACCGTGAACCGCGTGCCGCGATTGGGCGCGCTGTCGAGCACCAGCTCCCCTCCAAGAAGCTGCGACAGGCGCCGCGCGACGCTCAAACCGAGGCCGGTGCCCCCCGCCTGACGAGTCGCCGACTGCTCAACCTGCCAGAAGGGCTCGAACACGCGCTCCGCGTACTCCGGCGCGATGCCGATGCCGGTGTCCTCGACGATGAAGACCACGCCGCCGTCATCCTCCTGAAGCGAGAGCGTGACGCGTCCGTGCTCGGTGAACTTCACGGCGTTCGACAGCAGGTTCAGGAGAATCTGGCGGACCTTGCTGGCATCCGTCTCCATCGCGATGGCGTGAGTCGGGAGATGGGCGACGAACTCCAGACCTTTCTCGCGCGCCATCGGCTCGATGATCACCACCGTGTCGCGCGCGAGCGCGACCGCGTCCACCGGCGCGAGCACGACCGCTTCCCTCCCCGCCTCCATGCGCGAGAAGGTGAGGATCTCCTCGACGATCTCCAGCAGGTGGCGCGACGCCGTGCGGATGCGCTGCACGTGGCCGTGCGTCTGCTGTGGAATCGGCGTCGGCACGCCCATGAGCAGAAGCTCGGCGTACCCGATGATGGCGTTCAGCGGCGTGCGCAGCTCGTGCGACATCACCGCCAGGAAGTCGCTCTTCGCGCGGCTGGCGACCAGCGCCGTTTCGTACAGTCGAGCGTTGTCCACCGCCGTCGCGGCGCGGCGCGCGATCTCCTGGGCCAGGGTCAGCTCTTCCTCGCCGTACCGCCGACGGGATTCCGCGCTCACCAGCGTCAGCACACCGAGGATTCCGTCGCGTCCCTCGATAGGCACCGAAACGTAGGAGACCGGGCTGATCTCCTCGATCGTGCGTCGCTGTCCCTCCCCGCCCGCATCGCGTTCCAATGTCTCCGGCGACACGAGCGCTACCAGCTCCGCCTCTCCGGTCCGCGCCACGCTCCCCGGGCCGGACCGCGCGTCGAGCGAGATGGGGTTCGTCGCGCTCAGCTGCCTCACGCGTTCAGCTCGCGCGCGATCGACGTGCGCCACCGCGACGCGATGCAGCTCGTCCGGATTCCGCTCGTTGATCACGTCGACCACGCACCAGTCGGCGAGCGTCGGAACGACGAGCCACGCCAGCTCCGTCAGCGCGTGATCGGCGTCGAGCGTCGAGGCGAGTACGCGGCTCGCCTCGATGAGAAAGCGTTGCAGCTCCTCGGCGCGCTTCCGCGCGGTGATGTCGCGCCAATACCCGGTGAACGACGGCGGCCCGGCGACCGGCACGCGCGTGATCGTGAGCTCGACCGGAAACTCGGTCCCATCGGCGCGCACACCACGCAGCTCGATGCGCCGGCCGAGAAAGCGCGTACTGCCGGTGTCCAGGTGCTCGCGGAGTCCGGCGCGGAACACGTCGCGCGGAGCCGACGGGAGGATCAGGTCGTCCATCGCGCGCCCAACCGCTTCCGCCGCCGGCCAACCGAACGTGCGCTCGGCAGCCGGATTCCACTCGGTGATGCGGCCGGTCGCGTCGAAGGAGATGACGCAGTCGATGGCCGAGTCGATCACCGCGCGTGTGCGGGCCTCGCTTTGCCGAACGGCCATCTCGGCGCGGCGCCGCTCGAGGAACTGCGCGATCTGTCCGCTGACGACGTGCACCAGCTGGAGCAGCTCCTTGTCGGGGTGGCGGATTTCGACGCTGAAGAATTCCAGCACCCCGACGACCCGCGTGGCATCGATGAGCGGGAACGCCAACGCCGAGTGCAGACCGTGTCTGGCGAAGAGCTCCGCCCGGAAGAGGTTCGGGACGTCGCGCACGTCGGCGATCCAGAGCGGCGATCCCGAGGCCCACGCACGCCCGGGGATGTCGACCCCGCTTTCGAGCCTCGCCGCTCTGTTCGCTTTCGCGAACTCCTCGACGTCGTGGACCGCGTGGATGTGTTCACATCGCAGCGCCTGCGCCTCCGGATCGAGCGACCAGTAGGTGCCGACATCCCACCCGAGGCTCTCACACATTCCACGCAAAATGCGCGGTGCCGCCTCGGCCATGTCGCTGGATTCGGCGAGCGCCTGCGTGAGGTGGTTTTGCGCGGCAAGCCGCCGCTCGGCGCGCTTCCGCACGCCAATGTCCACGAGCACGCCACGCAGCTGAAGCGGCGTACCGCTCGCATCCCGCGCGACGTGCACCATTTCCCGCATCCAGACTACGCGGCCATCGGCCGACAGCAGCCGGTACTCGATTTCGCCATGATCGTCCGAATCCGCGACGCGCTCGAGATGGGTGCGGACGCGCTCGCGATCGTCCGGGTGCACGATACGCTCGAGGTACGCGCCAGGCTCGAGCCAAGTGGCGGAGGGCCAGCCGAGCATCGCCTCCGCGCGGCGATTCACGAACGTGAACGCGTCGGCGCCGACGTCGGCCTCCCACACGATGGCGTCGATGCCCTCGACGAGCGCACGGTACCGGTGCTCGGCCTCGACGGCGGCTCCGCGCGCGCCGCGCTCGGCGTCGAGCAGGCGCGCCTGCGCGATCGCGCTGGCCACGCGGTCGGCGACGAGCTGCAGCAGGCGAATCTCATCCTCGGTGAAGTGGCGCGCGCTGCGAGATCCGATTTCGAGCACCCCGAGCACGCGCCCCTCGACGAGGAGCGGCGCCGCCGCCAGCGAGCTGAACTTGTTTCGCAGCGCGGGGCGTGTGGCCTCGGTGATGGAGAGGTCATCATCGGCGGCCGCCTCACGAGTCGCCGCGACCGTGCCGGCGAGTCCCTGCCCCACCGGCACGGTCACGTGCCGCGTGACTTCTTCCTGAAGTCCATCGGAAGCGCACGCCACCAGCGACGTCTCGTCATCGGTGATCGCGAGCACGGTCGCGTAGTCGGCGCCGAGGTGCTTGCGGATGCGCGAGAGGAGCTGTCGGAGGAGCTCGTCGAAGGGCAACGTGGCGAGCTCCGGCTCGGTCACGGCCCGGAGGGCCCGGATGCGCGAGCTGGCCGAATCCGCGCGATCGGTCGCGTCCCACCATTCCCGGCGCAGCCAGGCGGCGCGGCGATGGATGAGCGCTCCCGCGATCATCGCGAGCACGGCGGCGCCCAGCTCGATGAAAACCGTTAGGCGGTCATCGGGCAGGTAGTACAACGGCTCCCCGGGAACGCTGCGCACGAGCGCGATCCACGACGTGACGACGATCGCGGCCATGATCCCCACGCGCAGCCCGCCGAGGGCCGACGCGAAGGCGAGCATCGCGACCAGCCCCGCCGAGGAACCGGCGAGGTCCATCCCACGCGTTCGCGCCCACGCCGCCAGTGTGACGGCGATCACGACGAGCCCGAGGGCCGCCGCGCGCACGCTCAGGCGGGTGGTCGGGGGCGCGGTGTTCGGTGCGTCGAGGTGAGGATCCTGCACCGTGCCAGGCCTCCGGGAGACGGGAGAACGGTGTTCGGGCGCTCTAGGAGCGCTCAACCGTAAACAGGTTCTTCTCTCGCACGAAATCTGCCAACTCGCCGCGCGAGCCCACCTTGAGTTTCTTGTACATGTTGGTCAGGTGCGTGCTGACGGTACGCGCCGAAATGTCGAGCGCCCGTCCGATCTCCTTGTTCGACTTCCGCATCGCCACGAAACGCGCGATCTCGAGCTCGCGACCGGTGAGCATTTCCGTACCCGATCCGGCGGCGCGCGTGGGTGGACGAACGTCGAGGTCGCGGAGCTGCTGCCGCGTGAGCCTGAGCTCGCGATGGGCCCCCAGCCTAACGAATATCTCGTGGATGTGCAGGAGCTCGTGCTTCGCGGCATCGCGGTCGCCCGACTCGGCCAGCACGCGCGCGAGCTGCCGCCGCACCCGAGCCGCATCGGAAACGACGGGGACGGCTTCGAGCGCCTCCGCGGCGGCGCG
Organism: Gemmatimonadaceae bacterium; assembly: GCA_035650335.1. GTDB lineage: Bacteria > Gemmatimonadota > Gemmatimonadetes > Gemmatimonadales > Gemmatimonadaceae > JAICNG01. The sequence goes on from DASRHU010000075.1 coordinate 10,704, forward strand.
CAACAGCACGATCGCGCGATCGGTTTCGCCGCGAAGCATGGCGACCAGCGCCGCGCAGGCGTCGGCCCACGCGAGTCCCGCGCGCTGCCCGAGGCGCTCGGAGTCCGTTCGCATGCGCTCGCCGATGGTCGCCGCCCGCTGGAGATCGCGCGCCTCCAGCGCGGACTCGGCGAGAATCGGAAGCAGGCGATGCACTGCCCAGACCAGCGCACCAGCGCGGTCGGCGATGGCCAGTCCGGCTTCCGCGACGCGGATGGCCTCCGCGAAATTACCGGTGAACAGGTGATACGCCGCGAGCCCGGTATGCGCGGGAACCACCGAGTGCACATCGCTCGGTCGTTCGGCGCCGCGCGAGGCGCCCGACAGCTCCCATGCCTCATCGAGGTACCGTTTCGCGCGATCTCGCTCGTCCCGACCGAGATGCATGATCGCGCTCCACACGAGCAGTCGCGGAATCGGCGCGCGCAGGCCCACGCTTCGGCCAAGCATGATCGTGCGCTCGGCAATCGCCAGCCCTGTTTCCCAATCACCCGTCGCCGAGGCCAGCTCGATCGCGATTTCCGCCGTCCACACGCGGAACACCGGTGAATCCAGCTCCTCGGCGAGTCGCTCCGCCTCGGCGAGATGCCGCCGGCACGCGTCCGAGGTCCCGGTGAGGCCGTTGAGCGTCGCCAACGCCCACTGCGCCACCCACTCGAGCACGCGCTGCCCCGATGCCTTCGCCAGCTCGAGCGCGTGCTCCGCGTGCGCGTAGGCGAGCTGCGTGCGTCCCGTCCACAGGTAGAAGAGCAGCTGTGTCCGATGGGCGCGCGCGAGCAGCGGAGCGTCGCCTAACCGTTCGGCGAGGGCGATGGCCTCCGCGACCTCGTGCTCGGCGTCCCGGGTACGCCCGAGCTCCTGGAGGCACATGCCCTTGGCAAGACGAGCCCGCGCCGTCGTGCTCGGTACCGTCGCGGCATCGGCGGCGGCGAGGGCGGCATCGTAGTGCGCGAGGGCCTCATCGTGGCGCCCCCGCCAGAACGACGCGAGCCCCAAACGGCGCTCGATGTCGGCCAGACGAGCGAGATCGCCTGCCTGGCGTGCGTGCTCGCGCGCGCGGTGCCAGAGCGCGACGGCCGCATCATACTCGCCTAACCGCTGGCGCGCACGAGCGAGCGCTTCGCGAATCTCGGCCTCCGCGTCAGGGCCTCCGGCGCTCTGCGACGCCCGATCGAGGGCGGCGGCGAGATACGTGGCCGCCTCACGATTCGCATGCTTCGCGAGGGCGTTGCGTCCGGCGACCGAGAGATAGCGCACCGCCTTGGCGCCGACGTCCTGGGCGTCGGCGCGGGCAAAGTGGTATGCGAGCTCGTCCGCGTGCGCGTCGGCCGCCGCGCCATAGTGCCGCTCGAGCTCCTGGGCAACCGTCGCGTGGAGCATCCTGGCGCGCGCGAGACCAAGCTCCTGATAGACGACATCGTGGAGGATCGGGTGAGCGAAATCGTACACGATGCGGTCACCTTCCCGATGCTCCTCGAGAACTCGCTGTGCGCGCAGCTCATCGATCGCCTCGACGAGCTCGGCCCGCGGCATCGCGAGTACGGCCCCGAGCACATCGTAGGAGGCGCGGACGCCGATGACGGCGGCGACCGCGGCGACCCGCTGCGCGTCCGACGACAGCCGCGCGAGGCGCGCGACAAGAGCGTCGCGAATCGATGGCGGGAGGTCGAGGTTGGCGATGTCCCACCCGTGCCATCCTCCGTCCCGCTCGTACAGACGTCCCGACGCCACCAGCGCCTTCAGCGTCTCCTCGACGAAGAACGGATTGCCGCGCGTCCACCCGTACAGGAGCGCCGCGAATTCGCGCGACACCGTATCCGACACGCCGAAAATCGCACGCACCAGCTCATCGGTGGCCGAGTGCGAGAGCGGCGCGAGATGATGCACGCGCGCGGCCCCGAGCGAGACGAGGGACTGCTGCAGCCTCGTGATGGCGGGCGATCGGTCGCGCGCGGACTGGTTGTACGTGCCGAGCACGAGAACGGGTGCCGTATCCAGCTGCCGCGCAAGAAAGTGAAGCATCTCGAGGGACGACTCATCCGCCGAGTGCAGATTCTCGAGTATCAGCAAGAGCGGACGCTTCCGCGACAAGCGCGACAGCAGCTGGGCGACGTTCCAGAGCAGTCGCGTCTTCAGCTCCCCGGGGTCCGTCGATTCACGCGTTCGCGCATCGGCTGGCCCCAACGCGGGAAAAATGTGCACCAGCTCGGCGACACCGCCTCTCGTGAGCACGGAGAGTGCGGATTGGTCGAGCGAGCGCAGCACCGGCGAAAGCGCATCGGTGAACAGCGCGTACGGCACGCCGGACTCCACAGGATACGCGCGACCGATGGCGACCGTCCATCCGCGCTTCGCGGCGAGCTCGGCCGTGGCGAGCGCGAGGCGAGTCTTTCCCTGCCCTCCCTCGCCCTCGAGGAGCAGCGTCGTGCCGTGACCCTTCTCGACGCTGTCGAGCGTCGCGCCAAGCATCGTCAGCTCGCCCGCGCGTCCAACGAGCGGAGGCGTCGGAAGCGACCGCGTGCCCGATCGCGCGAGCGGCGGGTCGTACGGCGAGGCGGCGGAGTCCATCGTCGGATTGCCGGAAGTTGGACGCCCGACGATCATATCGAGCGAGCGCTCTGCCTGCCAGTCGGCAAACCAGGAATGCCGCGGACGCGCGGCGGCGCGGGCTACATGGCGGGCGTCATCGAGGTCGCTGAAGGGACCGACCAGCGCCCGTGAAGCATCATTGACAAAGGCCTCCTGGAGGCGTACCAACGGGCGTCCGATTCGCGATGCGGGCGCGACTTTCCTCGATGCGGAGGCCCTGATGCGCTGTGTGGTGATCCGATCCATTGTGCTCGCTGTTCTTGCCGGCCTCTCGGCGGTCTCCGCCTACGGACAGACTCCAGACGGGCGCATCGCTGGCGTCGTCCGGGATGCCCGAGGCGTCGGGCTGGAAGCCGCGCGGGTCACCGTCACGCACAACGCAACACGCGCCGCGCGCAGTGCCTCCACGGGGCCTGACGGTCGTTACACGGTGTCCGGCTTGATCCGCGGCGCGCATACCGTCGCGGTGTCCCTCGTCGGCTTTCGCCGGGTGAGCCAGACGGTTCAGGTGACGGAGGCGACGACGGTGGACTTCGTCCTCGAGCCCCTTCCGCTCGAAGCGGTCACCGTCACGGCCACGCTTCGAGAGCAGGAGCTTGCCGATGTCCCCTTCTCCGTGGCGGCTCCCACGGCCAGCGTGCTGCGCGAGCGAGGCGCGGATGACATCGAGGACATCGCTATCAACGTCGCGGGCTTCAGCGTGCAGAACCTCGGCCCGGGACAAAGTCAGGTCGCCATGCGCGGAGCGTCGGCCGGTCAGATCGCGCGTGACCAGCCCGGCGTGAAGGAGCAGGTCGGGGCATATCTCGATGATTCCCCGATCTCACTCTCGCTCTTCACGCCGGATCTCGACTTGTTCGACATCACCCGCGTCGAGGTGCTGCGCGGTCCACAGGGTACGCTCTTCGGAGCCGGGTCGCTTTCCGGCACGGTACGCTACATCAGCGGGCAACCCGAGTTCGGCGTGCGGAGCATGTTCGGCGAGATCGGCGCGAGCTGGGTGGATGGTGGCAATGGCGGCGCGGTCGCGAAGGTCGGCGCGAACGTTCCCCTGAGCGACCACAGCGCTGCGCGGTTCGTGGTCTACCACAACCAGCTCGGCGGCTACATGGACGCGGTGCGCCCCGACTTCAGTGTCGACGAGAACATCAACAGTGGAACGAAGACCGGCGCACGCGCCGCGTTCCGATTCGCGCCCAACGACCGCTTCAGCATCACCCCGCGTGTCGTCGTTCAGAGCGTGAAGATGGACGGGTGGAATCGCAACGACATCTTCAACATCGTCGCGAATCCGTTCACGACGTCGCGGACGCCGGTGACACTCGGTGAGCGTCAGCTCTTTCTCAACATCGACGAGCCCTTCGCCGACGATTTCGTCCTCGGCGATGTGAACCTCCGGTACAGCTTCGGAGCGGTGAACCTGACGTCGATCACCTCCTACACGTATCGAGACCTGCTGGTCACGCGCGATGGCGGTGCGTTGTACGCGAGCATTGTCGGCGGCACGCTCGGCATGCCCGAGCCGATCTACACGATCAACAATCCGTTCTACGACGCGACCACATCGAAGGTGCTGACGCAGGAGGTGCGCGTCGCGGGAGAAGGCGACCGATTCCGCTGGCTGGTGGGCGGGTTCTACAGCAGCAACCAGCGCGACTATGGGCAGAGCATCATCGTGTCGGGATTCGAGGCCGCCACCGGCATTCCGACGCGAGGGCTGCGCGCCGGGAAGGATGAGCTGTTCTTCTCCGATCTCGCCTACGACCTGCGACAGACGGCGGTCTTCGGCGAAGCGACGGTGAGCGCCACGGACCGGCTGGACCTGACGGCTGGCGTGCGATACTACAACTTCAGCGAGGATCGTGATCAGGTCTTCGATGGAGTGTTCGCGCACGACAACAATGGAACGGCGGTGGTTTCCGTCCCGGGCTCGACCGATGCGGACGGCTTCGCGCCCCGATTCATCGCGAGCTTCCAGGCGAACGAGGCGGTCACGCTCAACGCTCAGGCCTCCAAGGGCTTCAGGCTCGGTGGCATCAACGACCCGCTCAACACGCCGATCTGCACGCCGGAGGACCTCGTCACGTTCGGTGGGCGCGACTCCTGGAAGGACGAGTCGGCGTGGAACTACGAGGTCGGGGCGAAGACGCAGTCGATGAACGGGCGCCTTTCGCTCAACGTCGCCTTCTTCTACATGGATATCAGCGATCTCCAGGTGACGGTCACCGCCGGGTCCTGCTCATCGCGGCTCATCTTCAACGTGCCGAAGGCGATGAGCCGCGGCGGCGAGATCGAGCTGGCCTTCGCGCCGAGCGAACGCTTCGACATCTCCGCATCGGCGACGCTCACCAATTCCGAGCTGCGCTCGACGGTGACGTCGACCAGTAGCGGCGGCGACGTGACGGTGGTTTCCGGGATCGAAGAGGGAAACCGGCTGCCGAGCGTCCCGAAAGTCCAGGGCGCCGCATCGGCCACCTGGCGGTGGCCGTTACGCGCGGGAGCGAACGGGTTCTTCACGGCCACGTTTCAGCACGTCGGATCGCGCTACACGCAAATCGAGGATCTCGCCGAAGGATTCGGCATCGTCGACATGACAGCTTTCGAGGCCGAAGGCGGGGAGACGATCGGTGGACCCCTGACGCAGCCGACGTTCACGTTCAACCCTCAGCTGCCGGCCTACAGCCTGGTCAATCTGCGCGCGGGGCTGAAGCGGCCCGCGTGGGAGGTTGCGCTGTTCGTCAACAACGCGACGAACGAGCGCGCCCTGCTGGCGCTCGACCGCGAGCGCGGGACGCGCGCCCGGGTGGGTTACCTGACCAATCAGCCGCGCACGGTGGGTCTCACGCTGGGATTCAGCTACTGAGCGCCCAGCCCTCGCCGCCCGCGGTACTCTGCATCAAGAACCCTGGGGTTCATCACGGATGACACGGATGGGACGGTAACGGCCTGATCGCTCCGGGCGCCGATCACTCTCCACGCGCGGTAACAAAAACTGCTTTGTACCTGCGCCTGGAGGGTGATCGGCGTGAGGAGCATTGAACCCTCCTCGCGCGACAACAAAAAGCTGCTTTGGACCTGCGGGTGGAGAGTAATCGACACCAGGAGCGATCAGGCCGTTACAGTCCCATCCGTGTCTTCCGTCATGAGCCGTGGATTCTTGATGGCAGCCACGCGCCGGCCCAGGGCGAGGACGCGCGGCTGCCATAGCCAGCCTAACGGGCCTCGGGCGGGGCGGAGCGCATGCTGACGGTGGGCGACGTCGACGGAGGATCGCTCGCCGGGAACGACCCTTCCCCGACCTCATCGAGCGCCGCCTGTTCCGTCGCGCGCCCGAAGATCTGCAACGCCTTCTCGTTGAACGCGGGCAGATCCGGCACGTTGCGGCTGGTCACGAGGTTTTGATCGACCTGCACCATCTTGTCCACCCACGTGCCACCGGCATTCTGAATGTCGGTTCGCAGGCTGGGATACGACGTCACCGTTCTCCCGCGAAGGACGTCCGCCTCGACGAGGAGCCACAGCGCGTGGCAGATGGCCGCCACCGGCTTGTCGGCGAAGAAGAATTCGCGCGTGAACCGCACGGCTGCCTCGTTCATCCTGAGCTTGTCGGGGTTGCCCACGCCGCCCGGAAGGACGAGCCCGATGTAGTCGCTGGATGAGGCGTTGTCGACGAGGCGATCGACGCGGTACGTCTTCCCCTTGTCGAGTCCGTTCATCGACTGGATCTCGCCTTCCTTGATGGAGACGAGATGCACTTCCGCGCCCGCGCGCTCGAATGCCTCGCGCGGTTGAACCAGCTCGGCCTCGTTCACGCCATCAGTGGCGAGAAACGCGACCTTCTTTTGCGAGAGAGACGCCTGCATGTCAGTGTCCTGGTCGTGGGGAATTCAATTTCGATCACGAACCATGCCGCCCGCCTCGGCCCTCATGGCGGGCCTTCGAGGGCCGGGGCTGCTCATCGGCCGCCCCCGATCCCGTACTTCCGGAGAATCGTCACCACCCGATCCAGCGGGATTGCCTCGACCCTGGCTCCGCTCCCCTCTATCGTCGTGGCCATGAACATCGAGTTGTAGATCGCCTCTTCCGTAGCCTCGATCACGGCCTGGAACAGCGCCGACGCGGGCTCGTTCGCGATCTCGGTTGTCGTCAGGCGTTCGGCGTTCCACGCGCGCCGAACGCTGCCGGCGGTCGAGAACGCGATCACGTAATCGCCCGAGCCACTCGATCCGGACGCGCCGGTTCGGGCGAGGCCCAGCATGGCTCGCGCCGCCAGCCGGCGCAGATTTCGGTCGGAAAGCGGCGCATCCGTGGCGACCACGATCATGATCGATCCGTCGCCCCGCTCGACCGCGTCCCTGAACGCGTAGCGACCGAGCTCTCGACCGACGGGCGCACCCATCACCTGCAAGATGCCGCCGAAGTTCGACTGCACGAGCACCCCGACAGTCCATCCTCCGAGTGTTTGCGGGAGCAGACGCGATGACGTCCCAATCCCCCCTTTCCACCCGAAGGCGATCGTCCCCGTGCCGGCGCCGATGCTTCCCTCCTCGATCGCACCGCTCTTCGCGCTGTCGAGCGCGCGTCGCACCGCTACCGCATCGACGGGCCGACTTCGAATCGCGTTCAACCGCCCATCGTTCGTTTCGCCGACGACTGGATTGATCGAGCGCACATTGCCCATTCCCGGGCGCTCGAGCATCCACTCGACGAGAGCATCCGCTGCGCGCCAGACGCATAGCGTGCACGTCAGGAGGACAGGTGTCTCGAGCTCTCCGAGCTCGGCGACCTGCGTGACGCCGAGCAGCTTGCCGAATCCGTTACCGACATGGATGGCGGCCGGCACGCGGTCGAGGAACGGGTTCCCCTCGTGAGGCAGGATCGCGGTCACCCCGGTTCGCACGGAATCGCCGACGATGAGGGTCGCGTGACCAACGCGCACCCCCGCGACATCGGTAATCGCGTTGAGCCGTCCAGGGCGAAAGACGCCAGGCGCCACGCCGAGGTCGCGTGCGCGCGAACGTCTTCCCGGCGACGCGGACTCCTGCGCCAACACCAGTGGCGCGGTGACCATGAGGGCAAAGAGGCCAGCCAGCTTCACCATCTACCCCCAGAGAAGTTGAACTTTCTGAACCTTACAATATGCCGTCGGCTCGGTGCGAGCGCGCGGGTTATCCACACGGGCAAAATATTGACAAACTCTCCTCTGCGGCGTACCAACGGAAGCGTTCGAATCGTAATGCGGGCCCAACTTCTCGAAGGGGAGAACCTCCATGCTCCGTCCGGGTTGCCGGTGCCTGACCGCTGTCGCGATCGCTGCCTTGTCGGCGATCCCCGTATACGCACAAACAGATGGACGGCTTTCCGGCGCGGTCCGCGACCCGCGCGGCGTGCCGATAGAAGCCGCCCGCGTCACCGCTACCAATCGGGCGACGCGCGCCACGCGGAGTACCACGACCGCGACCGACGGTCGCTACACGCTGTCGGGTCTTTCTCGCGGCGCCCATTCCGTCACGGTCTCGCTCGTCGGCTTTCGTCGGGTGACCCAAACTGTCCAGGTCACGGATGCGACCACGCTCGACGTGGTGCTCGAGCCGCTCCCCCTCGAGGCGGTGACGGTAACCGCGACCTTGCGCGAGCAGGAGCTGGCGGACGTGCCGTTCTCCGTCGCCGCGCCAACCGCGCGAGTGCTGCGCGAGCGTGGTGCCGAGGACATCGAGGACATCGCGGTCAACGTCGCCGGGTTCAGTGTGCAGAACCTCGGACCCGGCCAGAGTCAGGTCGCGATGCGCGGCGCGTCCGCCGGACAAATCGCGCGCGACCAACCCGGCGTGAAAGAGCAAGTGGGGGCGTACCTGGATGACGCGCCAATCTCCCTTTCATTGTTCACCCCCGACCTCGACTTGTTCGACGTTGGTCGTGTGGAGGTGCTTCGCGGCCCGCAAGGAACGCTGTTCGGATCCGGCTCGCTCTCCGGTACGGTTCGCTACATCACCAATCAGCCCGAGCTCGGCATCCGTAGCACGTTCGGTGAGGTGGGAGGCAGCTGGATCGACGGCGGCAACGGCGGGGCGCAGGTCAAGGTAGGAACGAATGTGCCGCTCGGCGACAGAGCGGCGGCCCGGCTCGTGGTGTACCACAACCAGCTGCCCGGCTACATGGATGCGGTACAGCCCGACCTCAGCACGGACGAGAACGTGAACACCGGGACGAAGACCGGCGTTCGTGCCGCCGTGCGCCTGTCACCGAGCGAGCAGCTCACCATCACGCCGCGCCTTGTCTTTCAAAAGGTCGAGATGGATGGCTGGAATCGCATCGACACGTTCAACATCCTCGCGAATCCCTACACCACCTCGCGCCCACGCGTGACGCTGGGAGAGCGGAAGCTCTTCACGCAGATCGGGGAGCCGTTCTCCGATGACTTCGTGCTCGGCGATGTGAACCTGCGGTACGATTTCGGCACCGCCAACCTCACCTCGATCACGTCCTACACCTATCGGGACGTGCTCGTGGTGCGTGACGCGGGTGCGCTGACGTCGAGCATCACCGGCGGAAGCCTTGCGCTGCCCGAGGAGATCTACACGCTGAACTCTCCGCTCGACGACGCGACGCAGTCTCGCGTGTTCACGCAGGAGGTACGCCTCGCGGGCGGCGGTGACCGCGCTCGCTGGCTCATTGGGGGATTCTTCAGCACGAACAAGCGTGAATACGGTCAGAGCCTCATCGTATCCGGGTTCGAGGCCGGCACCGACATTCCAACCCAGGGACTTCGTGCCGCGCGTGACGAGCTGTTCTTCTCGGACCTTGCCTACGATCTGAAGCAGACGGCTCTGTTCGGCGAAGCGACCGTCACGTTCGCGGAACGGCTCGACCTGACCGCCGGCCTGCGCTACTACAACTTCAGCGAAGATCGCGAGCAGGTCTTCGACGGAATCTTCGCGCACGACAACACCGGAACCGCGGTGGTGTCCGTTCCCGGCTCGACGGAAGCCGATGGCTTCGCGCCACGGTTCATCGCGAGCTTCCGGCCGAACGAATCACTCACGCTCAATGCGCAGGCCTCGAAGGGGTTCCGGCTGGGCGGGATCAACGATCCGCTCAACGTCCCCCTCTGTACGCCCGAGGATCTCGTGACCTTCAGCGGGCGCGACTCGTGGCGCGACGAGACGGCCTGGAACTACGAGGTCGGAGCGAAGTCGCAATGGATGAACGGGCGCGTCTCGTTGAATCTCTCCGGCTTCTACATGGACATCAGCGACCTGCAGCTCACCGTGACGGCGGGCTCCTGCTCGTCGCGGCTCATCTTCAACGTGCCGGAGGCGGTGAGCAGCGGCTTCGAGTTCGAGCTCGCCATGCGGCCTAACGACAGCTTCGACCTCTCGTTGTCGGCGACGCTCACGGAATCCGAGCTGAAGTCGACGCTGACCTCGACGGATGCCGGGGGCAACGTGACCGTGGTCTCCGGGATCCGCGAGGGCAACCGCTTGCCGAGCGTTCCCCGGGTGCAGGCGTCGGCGGCGGCTACCTGGCGGTGGCCGGTGAGAGCCGGCGCTCAGGCCTTTTTTACCGCCAGCTACCAGTACGTCGGCTCTCGATACACGCAGATCGATGACCATGCGCCGGGGGTCGGCGTGGTCGACATGACCCAGTTCGAGGCGGAAGACGGAGCGACGATTGGCGGTCCGCTGACCCAGACCACGTTCACCTTCAATCCGCTGTTGCCGGCCTACAACCTGGCGAACGCGCGCGTCGGGCTCACACGCCCCAGCTGGGAAATCGCCCTCTTCGTCAACAACCTCACCGATGAGCGCGCGTTCCTCGCGCTCGATCGCGAGCGTGGCACTCGCGCCCGCGTGGGGTACCTCACCAACCAGCCGAGAACGGTCGGCGTGACGTTGGGCTTCAACTACTGAGCTTGCATTCAAGAGTCGAAGGGACGCAGCGCGACACCGCCGGCGGCATCGATGTCTGATGCCGCCGGCATGTCGCGCCGCGATTTCGTAGGCTCCCTCGTTGGAGCGCCCGTCGCCGGGTTGCTCGCCGTGCCACGGATGACGCCCACCGCCGCGCCCCGCACGCAATCGCCTCGATCGCGAGATCACGTCGCCGTGGTGGGCGCCGGTGCGTTCGGCGGCTGGACAGCGCTGGCCCTGCTGCGGGCCGGGATGCGAGTGACGCTCGTGGACGCGTGGGGCGCCGGGCACTCGAGAGCCTCGTCAGGCGGGGAAACCCGCGTCATCCGCGGAGCGTATGGCGGCGTCCCGATCTACAGTGAGATGGCCGCGCGAGCGATGGTACTGTGGCGCGAAGCCGAGCAGCAGTGGAAGCGCCTGCTGTACTATCGCACCGGTGCCCTGTGGATGTTCACCGGCGACGATTCGTACGTCCGCAAATCGATCGAGCCGATGAAGGCAGCAGGGTTGGTGGTGGAGCAGCTTTCACTCGACGATGCCGCGCGCCGGTTTCCCCAGATGAGCTTCCACGACGTGCGCACCGTGTTCTTCGAGCCGGAGGCGGGCTACATCCCGGCGCGCGCGGCCTGCGAGATGGTGCGCGACGCGTTCGTGCAGGAAGGCGGAGACTACATGCAGGCGTGGACACGACCGGGCACGTCGGTGGGAGGACGCCTGACGAGCGTGACGCTGTCCACGGGAAGCACACTCAACGCGGATCGCATTGTGTTCGCCTGCGGCCCGTGGATGGGGCAGGTCTTTCCCGATGTGGTCGGCCGTCGGATCGTCGCGACGCGGCAGGAGGTCTTCTTCTTCGGCACGCCGCCGGGCGATGCGCGCTACGATCCCGCGGCACTCCCCGTGTGGGTGCATCTCGGCGATCGACTCGTCTACGGCCTGCCCGCGCACGAGCGGCGTGGCCTCAAGATCGCGGACGACAGCGCCGGCGACGAAGTTGATCCGTCGACGATGGAACGCGTCCCAAGCGCCGCGGGACTCGCAGGCGCGCGTGCGATCTTGCGGGCGCGATTCCCCGCCCTGGCCGATGCACCAGTCGTCGAAGCACGCGTGTGCCAATACGAGGCGTCAACCGACGGTCATTACCTGGTGGATCGCCATCCCGAGCTCGAGAATGTCTGGCTCGTTGGTGGCGGCTCCGGTCACGGATTCAAGATGGGGCCGGCCCTCGGCGAATACGTGGCCGCGCTCGTGCAGGGGCACGCGACCGTGCATCCGCAGTTCGCCTATCGTCGGCTGCAACCGCGACGGGCAGCTCGGCCACCGTGACGTCGCTTCGCTCCTAGCCCTGGCCCGGCTCTACTTGGAATCCCACGTCCTCCAAGACCTCCTCCTCATCTTCGGCCTCGGCGTCATCGTCGCGGTCGCCTTTCACCGCGCGCGCCTGCCGCCGATCGTCGGCTTTCTGATCACTGGGGTGCTGTGCGGGCCGTACGGCTTCGGATTGATCGCCGGCGTCGAGAACGTCGAAGCGCTCGCCGAGGTGGGCGTCATCCTGCTCCTCTTCACCGTCGGAATCGAGTTCTCCGTCGAAGAGCTTTCGCGCGTTCGCAGCTTTCTCCTCACCGGAGGATCGCTCCAGGTCTTCCTCACGCTCGGCGTGACGACGGCCGCCGCGACGGCGCTCGGGATCCGTCTCCCCGTCGCGATCTTCCTGGGGATGCTCGTCGCGCTCAGCAGCACGGCGATCGTCATCCGCATGCTCGCCGACCGCAACGAGCTCGACGCGCCGCATGGGCGCGCCGCGATCGGCATCCTCATCTTCCAGGATCTCATCGTCGTCCCGATGGTACTGCTCACGCCGTTCCTCGGCGGCGTCGGCGGCGACGTGAAGGACATGCTCTTCGTCATCGCCAAGGCGGGCGTGTTCATCGCTCTCGCGATCGCCGCCGCTCGATGGCTCGTGCCGTGGCTCCTTCATACCGTGGTGAACACGCGGAAGCGGGAGGTCTTTCTCCTCACGATCGTCCTCATTTGCCTCGGCATGGCGGTCGCCTCGGCACGAGCGGGACTGTCGATGGCCCTCGGCGCGTTCATCGCCGGGCTCATTCTCTCCGAGTCCGAGTACAGCCATCAGGCGCTCGGCGAAGTCCTGCCGCTGCGCGAGGTGTTCAACTCGCTGTTCTTCGTGTCGATCGGCATGCTCTTCGACGCGCGCTTTCTCATCGAGCGTCCGGCGCTGATCATCGGTGGGCTGCTTGCGGTGATCGCCCTCAAGACCGTGATCACGACGGGCGTGGTGATGGTGCTCGGCCATCCACTTCGCATCGCCCTGGTCACCGGCGTGCTCCTCTCGCAGATCGGCGAATTCTCGTTCGTGCTGTCGAAGGTCGGCACGCAGGCCGGCCTGCTCACGGGCGATCTCGGTCAGATCTTCATCGCCGTGGCCGTCGGCTCGATGATGCTGACGCCGCTACTCGATCGCCTTGCCCCGCGCGCGGCCGCCCGCCTCGAGCGATGGCTCCCCGGCACGTACGTGCGCGGGCGCGCCGTCACCGTGACGATGCGCGGCGAGATGCCGCCGCTCGCCGATCACGTGATCATCGTCGGCTACGGCGTGAACGGTCGCAACCTCGCCCGCATGCTTGGCCGCGTTGGCATCCCATTCATCGTGCTGGAGCTGAATCCGGATGCCGTGCGCGCCGAGCGGCGGCGTGGACGGTCGATCATGTACGGCGATGCGACGCGGCCGGAGATTCTGCGACTCGCGGGCATCGACCGAGCGCGTGTCCTGGTGCTCGCCATCTCCGATGCCGGAGCGACGCGCAGCGCGGTCGATCTCGCGCGTCGAATGAACCGGCAAGTGCACATCGTCGTTCGCAGCCGCTACGTGCAGGAAATTCCAACCCTCATGGCCGTTGGAACCGATGAGGTGGTGCCCGAAGAGTTCGAGACCTCGATCGAGATCTCATCGCGCGTGCTGCGGCGCTACCTGGTTCCGCGCGACGTCATCGAGGGGCTCATCCGCGAAGTCCGCAGCGATTCATACGAGATGCTCCGGACGATCTCCGAGACGCACTCCCCCGCCGTCGGAATTGACCGGATCCTCGCCGACGTCGCGCTCGAGGTGTATCGGGTCGAGCCGAAGAGCGCCGTCGCCGGAAAAACCCTGTCCGACTCGGGCCTGCGCGACCGCGGCGTGACCGTCGTCGCCATTCAGCATCGCGACTCGACCGTGCGATCGAATCCAACGGGCACCGATGTGCTGAACGAGGGGGATGCCATCCTGCTGCTGGGTCCGCCGCAGCGTCTCTCGGAGGCGGGCTCGATGTTTCGCGGCGGGTGACGACGCGTGGCTGACGTCAAGAACGAAGGGGTGCATCACGGATGACACGGAGAGGACTTGTAACTGCCTGATCGTTCAATGAGGCGATGACTCTCCACGCGCAGGTCCAAAGCAGCTCTTTGTTGTGGCGCGAGGAGGGTCCAATGCACCGCGAACGATCCGCAGCATCCGCTCCATCCGCCTCATCCGATTGGACCCTCTGTTCTTGATGCCGGTTCGCGCGAGCCGGGCAGGCATCAAGAACGGAGGGGCGATACGGATGAGGCGGATTGGGCGGATGCAGCGGATCGCTCCTGGTGCATTGAACCTTCTCTGCGCGACAACAAAAAAAAGCTGCCTTGGGACTGCGCGTGGTGAGTAATCGACACTTGGAGCGATCAGGCCGTTGGGTCTTGATGCCAGCTAAGCCATGAGGACTACCCG
>DASRHU010000076.1:0-3610 GCA_035650335.1 Gemmatimonadaceae bacterium
CCATGGAAGCTCGGAGCGCCCGAAGTCGGTGTCGGAACTCGCAAGAGACCAAGCCGCCGAAGGCGAGCCGGGTGACTGGGGCGAAGTCGTAACAAGGTAGCCGTAGGGGAACCTGCGGCTGGATCACCTCCTTTCCGGAGATCGCGAGTAAGCCGTCGCGCAGGCGACGCGCGGAAAGCGTCTCGGATGTCGCGCCAGCGCACGACTCACACACGATTGAACACAAGAGCCCGGGCGTTCGCGAGAACGCCCGGGCTCTTGTGTTCAATGGGTCAGGGGCCACGGGCCAAGGGCCAAGGGTTGGGTCGAGGGTCGAGGGGACGCGTATGCTTTGTGCGTTCCCGGATTCCATGACCTCACCCGCTCGCGAGGCGCATGAAGGCGCTGTCGTCGCCACCATCGGCGCATCTGGCTATCGCGTCGAAATCGATGCGGGCGGGCACACGCTCGTCTCCGATGAGCCCATCGCGGTCGGGGGAACGGACGCGGGTGCGACGCCCTACGATCTGGTGCTCGCCGCGTTAGGCGCGTGTACCGCCATCACGATTCGCATGTACGCCGACCGGAAACAATGGCCGCTCGAGGGTGTCGTCGTGCGGTTGCATCACTCCCGCTCTCACGCTGCCGACGAAGAGCAGTGCGAGGAGCGGCCGGTGCGGCTCGATCACGTCGAGCGCACGCTCGAGCTGTCGGGGCCGCTCACGCACGATCAGCGCGTTCGACTTGCTGAGATCGCCGAGCGGTGTCCGGTGCATCGCACGCTCGATGCGGGGCTTCGCATCACGACGCGTCTCTCCGCATCAGGCGCGGTCGTTGACTCGTCCTCCGCGACGGGGTAATTTTCGCGTTCTCTACCGGGCCTGTAGCTCAGGTGGTTAGAGCGCACGCCTGATAAGCGTGAGGTCGGTAGTTCAACTCTACCCAGGCCCATCAACGAGTTAGGCCCCCTGCGAGGGGGCCTTTTTCACGCCGTGTCATAGCGATTTGTCATAATGTCGCTCGCCGGGACAACAAGGCGACGCGCCTTCGACGACTTACGGCCTTCGCCTGAGGCCGCCGAAACATCCCCGACTCGCCGTCACCGGGTCGCTACCTCGAAGCGCCGCCGTTGATCGCCGCTAACGCTCGCCCGGTCTCGCGTCTTCCTCGCCAGCGGGGCGTTCGCCACCTGCCGCGCGCCGCTGCACGCCCGCGACGATCATGCTCGCGAGCTCCCGATGACTCGCGCGTCGGAGCTCGGCACCGTCCGGAGCGAGTGAAAAGCCACGAACGATGTCGCGCAACCGGGCCGCATCCAGCGCCCTGAGCTCGGCGCGAAGGACGTCCTCCCCCTGCGCGTAGACCTCGAACGGATTGAGAATCGGATGCACTCCCGGAGGACGCGCCGAGCCGTTAGGCACGGACCGCTCCGGCGCCGGCTCGTCGAACGCCGGCACTGCGTCGACCGCACGCGGTACGACCTCCACGGGATCGAGCGCGCGTCGAAGCGCGCCCTCCAGGTACACGTCGCTGAGCCCGCTTGCCCAGTACACCGTATCGACGCGGTTGGGTTGGGTCGTCTCCCGCATCGTCCGAACCGTCGCCCCACCGTCGAGTGGCTCGAACTCGACCCATCCCTCCCAGTGTCCGTCGTCACATTCCCGGCCGCATGCCCGCGCTACGTAGGCGCGGCCGTCGTCATCCCGTGCCGTTCGCTCGAATTCCGCCAGAACCTCGGCCATGACTTCCTCCCGTTTCGCCGACAGGAAAGAGAAGCAAGCCGAGCGCCAGCGGAACTGGCAGCGCGCGCTTTTTGGGGTTCGCCCGAGAAGACAGCCTGGAAAGCAACCGCCTACCTAACGACTACTCTCGCGTGACGACGAGGCGAATGATGTAGTCGCGTGGGCGAACCTCCTGACCGGACACCTTCGGCGGGCGGACGTCGATCAGCCGTACGGCGTAGCCGAATCGCGTGGCCGCATGCGGCTCCAGCGTCGAATTCACGCTCGTGGAGTCGTGACGCGAACCATCGCGAATCGTGAGCCACACACGCGCGTTGCCCGCCCACACGCACGTGACGTCGCTCGGACACCGGGAATCCTCTGGAACACCATTCACACGAACGGACAGATCGGTGCCGGTGATGTACGCGGTGTCATCCACGCGAAGATCGAATTCCTCCCCCAGTGCCGCGCAGACGATGGCGTCGGACGGGCTGTCGTTGCACCGGGCCAGGCCGGTGCTGGCACTGCTGGCGCAACCGGCAACCATCGCAAGCAGCGCGGCGAGCAGGGTGATGCGCATGGTCGGTCTCATGATTGAAGTTCACGATACCTGACCCAGCTGAGCTGCGCCACGTCACGGCGACGTGTCCGGCAGCGGGACCTCCACGTAAATCGGCGGAATCGACGGCGGGATTCCCAGGGAATCCGGCGACGGCATGGGCGGCCCCGGAGGCGAGTGATGAGACGAACCGTCCGGAATCCTTCGCCCGGTCTCGGGCATTGTCGGAGTTGCTGGGCCGGCGCACGAAACGAGCACGACCGCCGCCCCGAGGACGACGAGCCGATCGATGACAGACTGCATGAAGCCTCCAGCTGAGTTGAGCGCACACGATGTCACTCGCGCGCGCCGACACCGCCATGCTTCACGCGCGGCTCGGTGCGTAAGCGTGCGGCGTAGCCACGGCGGATACGATCACGTATCTTCTCGCGCCCGCTAACCACCCCGGTGGAGGTTCAGTGACGGAGTCCCACGATGAGGTGCGAGTCCTCGCCCGAGCACGCTGGAAAGTCGCGATACTGCTGACCGCGATCATGATCGCGGTGTACTTCGGGTTCATCGCGCTCATTGCCTTCAACAAGGCGTTCCTCGCCACGCTCGTCGCTCCCGGTCTCACCGTTGGCATCCTGCTCGGTGTGCTCGTGATCGTCGTGTCGTGGGTGCTCACCTGGATCTACGTGCGCTGGGCGAACACGCACTACGACGCACGGCTCGAGGAGCTGCGCAAATGATCGCCATCGCGATCATGCAGGGAGCCTCGGCGCCGGCCTCGCGACTCGGCGAGCCGAATACCATCGCGGTCATCTTCTTCTTCGCCTTCATCGCCGTCACGCTCGGCATCACCTACTGGGCGGCTCGGCGTACGCGTACGACGGAAGAGTTCTACGCGGCCGGCCGCTCGGTGAGCGCTGGCCAGAACGGGTTCGCGCTCGCCGGTGACTACATGAGCGCCGCCTCGTTCCTTGGAATCGCGGGTCTGGTCTCCACGACCGGGTTCGATGGGCTGATCTACTCCACTGGCTGGCTCGTCGGGTGGCCCGTCGTCCTCTTCCTCATCGCCGAGCCGCTTCGCAACATCGGTCGCTACACCTTCGCCGATGTCGTGGCGGCTCGCCTCCGCCAGACGCCTGTGCGAATCGCGGCGGCGCTCGGCACACTGGCCACCGTGCTGCTCTACCTGATCGCGCAGATGGTCGGCGCTGGTGGGCTCATTCGCCTCATGTTCGGGATCGCCTACGAACAGGCGGTGGTGATCGTCGGGATCGCCATGCTGGCCTACGTCCTCTTCGGCGGGATGATCGCCACGACGTGGGTGCAGATCGTCAAGGCGGGGCTCCTGTTAGGCGGC
>DASRHU010000077.1:0-5814 GCA_035650335.1 Gemmatimonadaceae bacterium
CATGTTCATCGTGTCTCCCTTCCCGCCGCGTCGGCGGCGGTGGCATTGGCATCGAAGAGCTCACGCCCCGTGAGCATCTCCAGCTCGGCCCACACCTTCCCCTGCTCGGCGTCGAGCGCGAGCAATTCCTGGAGGTAGGCGTTGACCGTCATGCGACTGTCGAGGAGCGTCATGAAGTCGACGCTTCCCGCACGGTAGGCCGCGAGCGCCGAGCCCACCGTTGCCTCGGCCTGCGGGAGAATCGTGGTGCGATAGAGGGCGGCGAGATTGCGCGCACGAACGAGATTCGCGTAGGCCTCCGTCACCCTCGCGCGCGTGTCGGCTCGCATGGCCGCGAGATCGGCGGTCGCCATCTCCCGCATCGCGGCCGCTTCCTCGCGCATGCGGAGCTGACGTGACCGCGCAAAGACGGGAATCGAGGCGCCGACCATGAGACTTCCCATTCGCTCGACGCCCATCTCACCGCGGCGTTGCCCGTACTGAATCCCGACGGTGAGATCCGGCCAGATTTCACGCCGCGCGAGCTTCAGCTGCGCATTCGCCGCATCCAGCTCGACCTCACCCGCCTTCACCATTGGCCGCTCGGCCTGCGCGAGCATCACGAGCGTGTCCAGCGATGGGATCGTGTCGGGGAACACCGGCAGGAGCGGCGGGCCGACCACTGCGTCGAAGGGCCGATCCAGCACCGCATTGAGCCGGGCAGCCATTCCCGCTCGCATTGTCGTCATGCGTACGGTGTCCTCGATCATGCGCGCGAGCGCCACCTGCGCGCGCAGGACATCCGCCTGTCGTCCCTCCCCCACGCGATACATCGACTCGGCGATGCTTCGCACATCCTGAAGGAGGCGGATGGTCCCGCGCGCGACGTCCAGTCCGCGCTCCGTGCGGTAGAGATCGTAGAAGGCCATCGCGACCTCGCCGCGGACTTCCCAGCCGGCATCGCTGGCCCGGAGGCCCGAGGCGGAGGCTTGCGCGCGGGCAATGCTCTTCGACAGGTGCAGCTTCCCGCCGATCGGCACCATTTGCATGAGCTGCAGCTGCGTCATGCCTAACGGGTCCATCGGCTCCAGATCCGGCAGGCTGTAGTTCATGAAGCCGAGCTGCAGCTCCGGATCCGGCGGAAGCCCTGCCGCCGAAACGCGCGCGTCGGCGGCCCTCGCCCGTGCACGGGCGGCGGCGAAGCGAGGATTCGCCGTTTGAGCGTCGCGGTATACCTCGCTCAATCGCAGACGCGACGTGCCGAGCTCCTGCGCCTCGATCGACGCGGGCGCCATGGCACAGACGAATGCGAGCCAGAGCGCGCGACGCAGATGCGCGCGACGAGCGGCCGCTATGATACAGGTGAATTTCACTCGAGTCTCCCGGTTGCGGGCCCGGCAGTCGTTGCCGAGTCCTCAAATGCCGTTGCTTGGCTAGTCGACGGTGGTCGATGAGCCAGGCGTCACGCTTCGAGCGTGACGGAGACTAGGTGCGCGGAGGGGGTAACTCGGGTGCGGTCGCGCGCGTGAGCAGCGCGCGTGGTTGTGTCGTGACGAGCTCGGAACGGAGCAGCGGCGACGACGAAGCGACGCGCTCGGCGGTCAACACGAACTGCGCGCACATGCCCATCGCGTCGCAATCGCCTTCGGTGTCTGTACTCCCGCACGGGCCGCCGGGCGGCACCGCGTCGCACGCCGCGTCGTCAGGCGATTGAGGCGCGAGATCGGAAACCTGGGCGGTCTCGTCACCCATCGCCATTCCGCCATGCGACGCGACGTCCTGCGCGATACACGCATAGCCGCTGGTCGCCAGCGTGAGCTGGAAGACCAGGAGGCCAATGACGAACGCGGTGACGCGACGGATGGTCCGCATGCTAAACAACCTATGCGGACGGACGCTCAGCGGTGTCGGGAGGCCCGGAGGCCGCGTGTCAGGGAAGACCTGACGTCGGGCTCTGGCCCACCGGGCCAACTGCATAACCGCAGAGACACAGAGGCACAGAGAAGTCGAATGGGCAACTTCTTCTTTTCCGACATTCCCGTGCCGCTGCGGCTCTCGGTGCCCTCTGTGCCTCTGTGGTGATGCGGTCAGGCTCGTTGCGAGATGACTGGGTTACGCCGTGGCCTCGTTCTCTTCCCGATACGGCGGAATGACCAGTACCGAGCACCGAGCGGCACGCAGGACCTTCGTGGTGACGCTGCCGATGATCAGCCGCTCGACCAGTGTGTGCCCGTGTGCGCCGGTCACCAGGAGGTCGACGCGGTGGCTCGATGCAAAACCAAGCAGCTCGTCCGCGATCTTTCCTTCCAGCACCACGGGCCGCACCTCCAGCAGGTCCACCTCTTCCAGACGCTCCTCGATCTTCTTGAAGGCGCTGAGCACCCCCTGCGTGTAGATCACCGATGCGCCTTCGTACGTCTCGCTCGGGATCTCCAGCGGCGCTTTCACGTGCGCCAGCCACACGTGGCCTGGCGGCGTCGTCAGCGACACCGCCGCACGCGCGGCCCGAATGCTGGCCCGGGAGAAATCGACCCCGACGACAGCACGGCGAAGCGGCGCGGTCGCATCGGATGGGACCGCGAGCACGGGTATCGACGCGCGACGCACGACCTGCGCGGCGATCTCATCACCCAGCAGACGATCGACCGGACGGTGCTTGCCCAGGCCGAGTACGATCAGCGAGGCATCCAGCTCGACCGCGGCGGCGACGATCGTCGAGGCGACGGGACCGATTCGGACATCGATCTTCCAAGCGTCAGCGTTCCGAACGCTCTTGCGCACGCGCTCCCGCACGCTCGTGAGCCGCAGCTCCTTCCGCGCTCCATCGCTCATTGCCGGGGGCAGCGTGACCATCATGCCGTCCACGGGAGCGAAGACGCTGGCAAGCGGCTCGAGTACGGACACCGTCTGTACCGAGAGCCCGTGATCGGTCGCGATCTGTTCGGCGACCGCAAGGGCCGCATCGGTCATCTCGGTTCCATCGGTCGCTACGAGGATGGGCCCGGTGAGTATCCACGGATCGGCGCGCATCGACGACTGCGTCGTCAGGTTGGCCTCGGTGAGCTCAATGGGGGTGGCAGTCATGGCACGCTCCGGAAAGTGAGTTCTCCCTGTGCGTACTCTAGGTGATGCGTGACACACCGTCAGTCAGTCGTTCGAGCGGGCCACGTAGGAGAAAGCCTGACAGTTGACGGGCATGCGACGGAGGCCGATTTTGCGGAATACGGAGTGCATCATTCCAGACACTGCATTGGCCTCACCCAACACGACCGCGACTCCACGCGACCCCATCCGACTCGGCGCCTTCTTCGAGCACTCGGTGCAGTTCATCGCGCTGCTCGATGACCGCGGCGTCATTCAGGAGGTCAACCCGACCGGCCTGAGGCTGATCGGTGCCGAGCGGCAGGACGTCGTGGGCCGCCCGTTCTGGGAGGGCGCCTGGTGGGCGGCCTCGAGCGAGGCCCAGGCGGCCATTCATCGAGCGATCATCGAGGCAGCCGAGGGTCGGTTCATTCGGCTCGACGTGCCCGCCGGCAAGCGCAAGGGAACGCCGGCGTTCTTCGACTTCTCCTTCACGCCGCTTGCCGATGTCGACGGCGTGCTTCGCGGGATCATCGCCGAGGGGCGGGATGTCACGGACCATCACGCCGCGGAGGAGGCGCTCCGGGTGTCGGAGTCGCGCTTCTCGCGGATCCTCGACATCGCGGCGGAGGCCATCGTCTCGGTTGATGACGACCAGATCATCACGCTCTTCAACCAGGGCGCCGAGGCGATGTTCGGCTACCGCGCCTCGGAGGTGATCGGGCAGCCGTTGGACATGATCATCCCCCGGGATGTGGTGGACGTCCATCGCCATCACATCCGCGATTTCGCGAAATCCCCGGTGGTCGCGCGTCGAATGGGAGAACGGTCGGAGGTTCGCGGCCGGCGGAAGAGCGGTGAGGTCTTTCCCGCCGAGGCGTCGATCTCGAAGTTCGATGTGGGAGGCAGGCGGGTATACACCTCGGTGATGCGCGACGTCACCGATCGGCGCGCCGCGGAAGCAGAGCGCGCGCGACTCCTGGACGCGGAGCGCAGCGCGCGCAACGCGGCCGAGCTGGCGCTGCTCGCGCGCGATGAGGTGCTCGCCGTCGTCTCGCACGATCTGCGCAACCCGCTGAGCGTCATCGACATGTGCGCGGCGTCACTCCTCGACAGGCTTCCGGAGCAGGACGCGACCACGCGGAATCTCGTGACGACGATCGAGGGTTCGACGGACTGGATGAACCGCTTGATCGAGGACCTGCTCGACGTTGCGCGCCTGGAGGCGGGCGGACTGACCCTCGACCGAGAGCCCCGCGACCTGCTGCGCGTCATCAGCGAAGCGACGCTGATGCTCGAGCCGCTCATTTCTGAAAAATCTCTCACGCTTCGCGAGGAGTTGCCGGACGATCTCCCCCATGCCAGGGTCGATGCGCGGCGGATCGTGCAGGTTCTCGAAAACCTCGTGTCCAACGCCGTGAAGCACACGCCACCGGGGGGCGAGATCGTGATCCGTGCCGAGGCGGCCGACAGCGAGGTTCGCGTGGCGGTGCGCGACACCGGGTCCGGCATTCGCGCCGAGGACCTTCCACATCTGTTCGACCGATTCTGGCAGGCGCGCGGCAAGCGTCGCGGCGGCGCGGGGCTTGGTCTCGCGATCGCAAAAGGAATCATCGACGCCCACGGAGGGCGTATCTGGGTGGAGAGCACGGTGGGAGTGGGCAGCACCTTCGCGTTCGCCATTCCTTTGGTCGATACTCCTGCATAACGGTCGGGAGTTCGCCGACGTCCGTGCGGAGTCTCCCCGATACTGACGCGCGTTGACCGCTCGTACCATCCAGTCAAGGACAGCCGCAGGTCCCTACGACAGCTGCTGCGACCTTTGACGGGAGAACCTGGTATGCGCGAGACACTACAAATGGCGCCGGAGACAGCGACGCCCCTTGCCCGAGCCATCCGGCCCGATACGCGCCGCGCTGGTCTACTCATCGCCACCGATGGCCGCCCCGCGGCAGACGCCGCCATCATCGTCGGGCGCTCGCTGGCGCATCGTGACCGCGAATCGCACGAGCTGCTCGCGGTCGAAGACATCGACCAGATGGACGAAGATCGACGCGGCGTGAACCTGAACAAGCACGAGCTGCATTTCCGGCTGGCGCAGCAGCGCGCGCGCACGACGAACATCACGTCCGAGAGCTGGCCGCTCTCGATCGCCTATGGCCGTCCGTCGAGCACGATCGCCGACATTGCGGACCAGGGCACGCAGCGCCTCATCGTCGTGGGGCTGCACGTCCACTCGAGGGCCGACCGTCTGCTGGGACGCGAGACGGTGCTTCAGCTGACTTCCCGGGCGTCGCGACCGGTGCTCGCCGTCGACAGCAACCGCCGGACGATTCCGCGCCGGGCATTGCTCGCGATCGACTTCAGCCCGTCGAGCATTGCCGCCGCTCGTGAGGCGCTTCGCATCGTCGGCCCCTCGGGCGTCGTCTATCTCGCGCACGTCGAGCCGCGGATCTACGTGCCGTTCAATGCGGCGCCGGCGCTGGATTACGGCCCGACCGCCCAGGAGCAACTCCTGACGCTGCGGCGCGAGCTCGGGATTCGCCCGGGGGTAGAAACTCACCTCGTCGTCCTTCAGGGCGATCCGACGAAGGAGCTGCTGGCGTTCGCGGACCAGGAGGGGGTCGAGCTGATCGCGACAGGAAGTCACGGCTTCAGTCCCCTTCGCGGCGCGGTGATCGGCGCGGTACCGACGGCGGTGGTGCGCGCGGCGCGATGCTCGGTGCTGGTGGTGCCGCCGATGAACGGCTGAGG
>DASRHU010000078.1:0-15349 GCA_035650335.1 Gemmatimonadaceae bacterium
GTGAGATCGGCGACGGTCGAATCCCACACCGGCCGCTCGAGCGCGCTCAGGAGACGCCGGTCGAGCGCGCGCGCCTGCCAGGAGAGTCCGATGATGCTCGGATAGCTGGCGGAGAAGTTGACGAACTGCGGATATCGCACGCGCGCGAGCGGCATGAGGATGCCTTCGCTCTTGGCGAACGCCATGTCGCGATCGCGTGGAATGGGAACCCAGCGGCCATCATCGGCACGGCGTCCCCACCGCCACTGGTCCTGGTGACGATCCCAATCCCCCAGAAAGACATCGACGAGGCGCGCCCTGAGGAAGGCGCGTGCGTCGATGCGGTCGGCGGGCGATCGATCGAGGCGATTCAGAAGGCTGCGGGTGCTGATGACCTCGACGACGCCGGGTAAGCTCGTCCCGCCACCGTCGGCGTCGTTAGGGCGCTCCTCGATCATGCCGAGCATCCCCTTGAACGTCTCCCGATAGGGACCGAGCCGGGAGTCGTCAGGCAGGACGACGAGGGTTGGCTCGACATGCAGCACGCCCGTGGCGCGCAGCAGCGGGGCGACGACGAGCGCGCCCACGGGGTGGCCGATGCTGGTCATGTCGCGCACGAGATGACGCACGACCGTGCGACGAAGCTGAGGCGGCAAGACCAGCGATGGATCCTTGTCCACCGACCGGAAGACGTACTCCCGGCCGTTCGCGCCGCGCAGCCGGATCGACAGGGTCTGCTTCCCGCCGAGCGAGTCCTCGCGAGGGCTGGCGGTCAGCCCACCGGCGAACGCACACATGTCGAGCACGGGGACGCGAATGGGGGTCGTCCAGACGTCGCGATAGTTGGCGCCGAGGATGCGCGTGTGGACCCAATTCGCGTCGTACTGCGGCCCCGAAACGACCGTGACCGACTCGGGTCTCGTCAGGCACTGCGCCACCGCCGTCATCGGAAGAAGCGATGCCGCACCGACGGCAGCCAGGGCTCTTCGCATCGACGCCATTGACCACCTCGACATCCTTGAGCACCTCGACATCCTTGACACCCTCAGCCTCATCTCAGCCAGATCGCGAATCGCTCCGTGGTGGTCGAGTCGATGCCGACCGTGAGGACGCCGAGGCGAGCGCGTCCATCGCGAAGCACGTCCAGTCTCATGTAGCCGCTCGCGGCGATCGCGAACGCGGTCGAATCGCGCCACGCGACCGGACCGACGTGGTTGTAGCTGCCGGCCCCGCTCACCAGATGCCAGGCGCCGCCGATGCCCCGAAGCACCTGAAGATTGTGCTCGTGCCCCGCCGCGTAGATGAGCGGTTGGTCCGCGCTGAGCGCGTCCTCGATGGCGACGCGCATGCGCTGGTTTTCCATGCTCGACAAATCCTGCGAAGAGATGCCGCGCCGGCGCGAGAACGGATACGCCGAGCCGATCACCGGAAACGGAATCCAAAGCCCGCGCGAGAACTCTCGCAGCGGAAAGAGGTGTTGCCGCCAGGTGAAATGACCGCCGTGCGAGCCACCGGTCGCGAGCGGATGGTGCGCGAGCACGACGACGTGACGGTCATCGCCCCCGCTGATCGCCTCGCGCAGCGCGCCGTGCACCTCTTCCTCGTTGTCCTGCGCGCACTCCGACGTGGGATGCAATGGCTTCGGTCCGTCGTGCAGCCACCACTGCGTGTCGAGGATGACCAGCCTCGTGCGCGAGTGCACATCCTCGATCACCGGGCCCGGGCATCCGCCACCCGGGACCATGGTCACACGCGGATCGCCCCGCGCCGCGATGTACTCGCCCTGGCGACGAATCGCCTCCCACCCTCTCACGCCCCGCGCCCAGTCGTGATTCCCCGGGATGAAGATGCCACGCGCTCCGGTCCCGGCGACGACGGCGAGCTGCGCGTCGATGCGACGCTCCGCCTCACGTCGGTCGGCGGCACCCTCGGGCGGCATCCCGCGCCCGTAGATGTTGTCCCCGAGAAACGCGACGATCGATCGGTCCGGTCGCTCGGCAACCGAGCGGCGGAGCGCGGCGAGCACCGGGTCGCCGCGACGCAGCGGGACCCCGGCATCGCCAATGAGGAAGAGCGATGTCTCGATCTCGTCCGGGGGCGCGAGTGCGCCCGGCGGCATCGGCGGCCGCATGGGTGCGCACGCCGCCAGGACGACGATCCCACCGAAGGCGAGTCCGCGCCGCCTAACGCGCACGGCGGTACACGCTCAGCGTGCCGGCGCGCCCGCCGCCCTCATCGGCGATGAGCAGCGACCGATCCGACGCGATCGTGATTCCTTCGGGTTGCTGATGATCGCGCCGGGGCAGCCGCACTCCGCCGACGATGCTCCCCTCCGCCGTGATCTCGACCACCGCCCGCTCGCGTGCGGCGAGGAGCAGCCAATGCCCGGTCGTCGAGTCGCGTTCGATCGCCGAGGGATGAAAGCTGGACGCGCCGACGGCACGGCCGAGAAGATCGGCGCGCATGCGCAGCGTGCGGACCACCGTCTTCCGCGGGATCGACCAGCTGAAGATCGCGACGACGCCGCGCAGCGCGCGGACACGAGGCTCCTTGCACGCCATGACGAGCGTGTTGGCGGTGGGGTCGTGCGCCAGCCCTTCGACCTCGCACTGCGCCCCCACTCCGGTATCGTGCGTACGGACGGTCACCTCGGCACCGTCGGCGCCTTCGGCGCTCTCGTACAGCACGCCGTTGCTCGTGACCAGCCAGAACCGGCCATCGGCGATCGCGATACCCTCGAAGTCGCCGGGGACGCCCCGCGGTCCCATCGCGAACGCCTTGGTCGCGCGCTGGCGGCCGGCGTCGAGCTCCAGGATCACCGCGCGCTCATCGCCGTGCGCGAACACGCGCCCGTCAGCCGACATGGCGAGGCCTGATACCTCACGGAGTGTGTTAGGCAGCCGCCAGCGCGCGTCGGGGCCCTTCGCGATCGCATAACTGCCAAGGACCGACGAGGACGTGCGAGCGCCCAGCGTCAGAGCGCCAACCAGCGTCAGCGCGGCGAGCGCGCCGGCGAGCACGACCCACTTCACGGAACGGGCGCGGCGTCGGCCGCGGCCTCCATGACGAAGCGGTCCTGCGCGCCCGAGCCGGGAGCGCCGCCGCGCCTGACGTATTCGCCGGACGCGCGCATCTCCCACGCCGTGGGATCGGCCATCTCGACAGTGAGGATACGGTCGAGTCGCGCGCGCACCTCCGGATCGCGCGCCGGCACGACCACCTCGACACGACGTCGCAGATTGCGCGGCCGCCAGTCGGCGGAGCCGAGGAAGTACTCGTCGTCACCGCCGTTCCCGAAGTGGTAGATGCGCGCATGCTCGAGGAATCGGCCGAGCCCGCTGACCACCCGAATGCGGTCGGAGAGCTGCGGAATTCCTGGACGCAGCGTACACAGGCCGCGAATGATGAGATCGACCTCGACGCCGGCCTGCGACGCGCGGTACAGCGCATCGACCACCTGCGCATCGGAAAGTCCGTTGAGCTTCGCGCGGATGCTCGCCGGACGGCCGTCGCTCGCGTGCTTGATCTCGCGCTCGATCCGCTCGATGAGCGCGGGGAGCAGGAAATTCGGCGCGACCAGGAGCGAGCGGAATGGACCGGTGGGGGCGTGTGTCGTCCCCGTCAGCTGATTGAAGAGGTCCGCGAGATCGAGCCCGATCGATTCATCGGCGGTGAGCAGGCCGAGATCGGTGTACGCGCGCGCGGTGGTCGCATTGTAGTTGCCCGTGCCGATGTGCGCGTAGTGACGGATCTTCCCGTTCTCGCGGCGAGTGACCGCGGCGATCTTCGCGTGATTCTTGAGACCGACGATTCCGTGAACCACGTGGACACCCGCCCGCTCGAGCTGCCGGGCCGACCAGATGTTGCGCTCTTCGTCGAACCGCGCCTTGAGCTCGACGAACGCGGCCACCTGCTTCCCGCGCTGCGACGCGCGCACGAGCGCATCGACGATCGGGGAGCGCAGCCCCGCGCGATACAGCGTGAGCTTGATGGTGACGACGTCCGGATCATCGGCGGCTTCGGTGAAGAAGCGCACGATCGACGCGTCGAAATCGTCGTAGGGGTGATGAACGAGCGCATCGCGCTCGCGGAGCACGTCCCAGATCGAGCGATCGGTCGGCAATGCCGCGCGCGGCTGAAACGGCGGAAAGTGCAGCTCCGGAGCCTTGAGGTCGGCCAGCTCCGAGAAATCGCGCAGGGAGAGCAGGCCATCGGTCTCATAGACGTCTTCCGCTCGGAGCGGAAGGGCGGTCGCGCCGGGCTCGAAGCGCAGCTCGCGCTGCAGCCGATCGCGCATGTCCGCTGACATCTGCCGCTCGACCTCGACACGCACGACGGCGTTGCGTCTCCGCTGCATCGTGCTCTCTTCCATCGCCTGAAGCAGGTTGCCGGTCGACTCCTCCTCGACGTTCAGCTCGGCGCTTCGGGTGATGCGGAAGAACGTCGCACTGTCCACGATACGGTCGCGGAAGAGGCGGTCCAGCCGCGCGCGGAGCACATCCTCGACCGGGACGAATACGCGCTTCTCCGGCAGCTCGATCCAGCGAGAGACTTCGCGCGGAGTCTCGAGATGAGCGAAGTGCAGCGGCCCATCGAAGTGGTCGCGGGTCATCACGCCGATGCCCACCGTCAGGTGCGCAATGCGCGGGAACGGATGCCCCGGCGCGAGCGTGATCGCCTTGGGCGTGAGCAGCGGGAAAATCTGCTCATCGAAAAAGCCGCGCAGATACGACTGCTGCTCCGGAGCCAGCTCGTTCCACCGCCGGAGTCGCACGCCGTGCGACTCGAGGTCGCCGAGGATCTGCGAGAGCACGTCGTACTGACGGGCCGTCAGCGCGCGAACCTCCGCGCCGATCGTCTCGAGGCGGGCCTCGGTCGGCGAATCGGTTCGGATGCGCTCGCCTTCGACCTCGCGGTCGCCGTGCTTGAGGGCGCCGACACGCACCATGAAGAACTCATCGAGATTCGACGCGACGATCGCGATGTAACGCAGGCGCTCGAGCAGCGGCGTCGAGGCATCCTCGGCGAGGGCCAGCACGCGCTTGTTGAACGCGAGCAGCCCGAGGTCGGCGTCCAGCCATCGCTCCGGTGGCAGATGATCATCGATCGATGTGTCGATGGGCGGCTTGGCGGCCTGAAGCTGACCCGAGTGCCGGCGCTCGACGGGGACCTCGCCGAGCGCGCCCGCGCGCGCCGCCACCAGCAGTGCGGCGCGGGTATCGGGATCGCGCAGCGTCGACGATGCGACCAGCGCATCGAGCTCGTCGAGAGGAATCCACTCGATGCGGCCGTCGGCGGAGGCACGAACCTGCCGTGCCAGCCAGACCTCGAGCGCGTAATCCTGATCGCGCGAGGAGACGGTCCCGAGGAGATGCAGATTCCCGACCCCGCTGCCTAACGCCTCCTGAAGCAGCCGGCGGCATGCTTCCTCGCCACTGCCCTCCCGCACCGGAAGGCTCAGCGACTGGTCATCCTTGCGGAACGCGGCGCGTCCATTCTCGACGGCGACGAGCGCGACGGCGCGGTCGGTGTCAATGAGACGCGCACCGACCTCGTTCTTCAGCGCCGCCAGGAGCAGCCGCGCGCGCTCGCGCTTGTCGGCGAGCGACAGGCGAAGCCCATGCTCGCGCTCCAGCGCCTGCGCGATGTTCGCCAGCGATGGCGGTCCACCGCCCAGGCGGTAGACCTTGAGGTCGCTGAAGGAGCGGGAAATCACGCCGCGACGGACGGTGGCGATGTCGTAGACGAAGGCGTAGCGCGCGAGCGGCCACCACCGAGCGCGCGCGGTGCGTGTCAAACGCTCGGTCTCGAGCTCGACCTCCTCTCGCAGTCGCGACGGGTCGAGCACGGCGCGGAGACGTCGGGCGGGATCGAGCTGCCCCTCGAGGATCGCGCGAAGGTCCGACTCGTCGGTCGCGGCCTCGAAGCGCTCGCGACCCGAGGCGCCATCGAGCACCACCGTCAGCAGTCGCGTGTCGTCGTCACGAATGCGAATGCGACAGGCGACGCCGCGGCTGCGGAGCGTGCCGTCAGGGGCGTCGAAGTAAATGTCGCGATGAAAGGCGCGCGCGGTGGGGCCACTGCGAAGCCCGAGCGGGAGCGGATGCGCGGCGAGCCGGCGCAGGATGTCCTCGCTCGACACGACGCATCGGAACCACGGCCGGGAGAATTGCGTCACGAGGTTACCGCCTACACCAGCTCGACGCCGACGACGTGCGGGCGGCCACGGGTGAGGATACGACGCAGGAGAACGTCGCGCGTGGTGCGCTTGTTGAGCTTGACGTCGTAGTCCAGCATCGAGCGGCCATCGCCCGCCGACTCGACGCGACGCAACGTCCAGCCGTCGGACTGCTCGTCGAGCAGCGCTTCGACCGCCTTTTGCGCCGGGCCGGGGCTGGCCGCGTGTACCCGCAGGAGCGCCTCGGAGAACGCGGCGCGCGGGCGCGGCGCGGGACGCTCGACTCCAACCGGTACACGCCCAATGTCGAGCGCCCAGAGGAGGATGATGACGATGTTGAACAGGAGCGACATCGCGGCGCCCACGGCCAGCGCCTCGACCGCCGCGGCAATGCCGATGCCCGTCGCCACGAAGATGTAGACCGCGTCCTTCGTGTCATCGAGAGTATTTCGAAAGCGGACGAGCGCGACGATGCCGGCGAGGCTGAAGGCGAGCGTGATGCTGTGCTGCACCAGCACGAGCATCCCCGCCACCGCGATCGGAAGGATGATCAACGTGTGCACCAGCGACTGCCGAAATCCCTTGGGGCGCCGCGTCAGCACGTGGACCCACGCCACGGGGATCGTCAGCAGCAGCGCGCCGATCATCGCGAGCGCCGGCACCAGCGCCGATGGGATGGTCGAGATCGACGTCACGGGCGCACCCGTAGCGGGCGCGTTGGCGCGCAGCACGACCGAATCGACCTGGGCGGCTTCGGCGCCGGTCCAATTCAGGTCGATGAGCTGACGGGTCGCTGGCGACGCACGCCAAAGCATCACGCCAAGCGCCGCCAGCGCGGCGTAATACGCCGCGAGGCCGAACAAATGGCGGATCAACACGGAACGTCCTGCGGGCACGCGATCTCCGTCGGTGCGTGCGGCGCGCCGGCCGCGGGTGGGGGAGGCACGGGCGGCGCGTCGCGGATCAGTCGGTGATCAACCGCCAACATGCGGGCAGGCGGCGACGATTGTCAAGAAAAACGACGCTCGTGAGGCGAATAAACCCAAATGAGGAACGATGGACGAGGACCGAGGAGTCGATTGCACTACCCTGTCCAATCGACTTCCTCGGCCCTGTATCCTCGTTCCTCATTCTCCCCGGGCATTATCTTCACTAGATGACGACGGTTCCTGAAAGGGAACGGACGGGCGCGAGGGAAGGTTTCGTGGCCCTCACCGGTCTCCATCACGTGACGGCCATCACCGGGACAGCCCGTGAGAACGTGCGGTTCTACACGCACACGCTCGGTATGCGCCTCACCAAGAAGACGGTGAATCAGGACGACGTCCGCGCCTACCACCTCTTTTGCGGCGACGCCGTCGCGAGTCCCGGGTCGGAGCTCACCTTCTTCGACTGGGAGCGCGCCGTTCCACGGCTGTCGCTGCCGCTATTTCTCGAGGGACGGCGGGCGGACATCGAGGCGGGGCTCGAGCCGCTGTGAATCGGGGGTTCCCCGATCATTTCTCGTCGATCGCGAGCGCGTACGCCGCGTACCGGCCGCGGTATCCAGCGACGCTGTTCGACTTCCTCGCCGCGCACGCACCGGCGCGGGACGTCGCGTGGGACTGCGCCTGTGGAAATGGACAGGCGACGATCGACCTCGCCGAGCGGTTCGATCGGGTCATCGGCACCGACCCGAGTGCGGCGCAGATCGCCCAGGCGCCACCGCATCCGCGCATCGAGTGGCGCGTCGCTCCCGGGGAGCACAGCGGAATCGAGGGCGGCGCCTGCGATCTGGTGACCGTCGCACAAGCGCTCCACTGGCTCGATGTGCCGGCGTTCTTTCGCGAGGCGGCGCGCGTCGCACGCCCCGCCGGTCTCATCGCCGTCTGGAGCTACGGCGATGTGCGCCTCGACGATCCCGATGCGGACGCACTCGTCAGGCATTTCTCCCGGACGACCGTCGGCCCATACTGGCCGCCGCAGCGCCGCATCGTTGATGAGGGCTATCGCTCGATCGTGATGCCGTTCGACGAGCTGGACGTTCCCGCCTTCGAGATGGCGGAGCGCTGGACGCTCGAGCAGCTGGTTGGCTACACACGCACCTGGTCGGCGACCAGCCGCTACCGCGACGCCATGAAGGTGGATCCCACCATCGAGCTCGAGAAGAAACTCCGCGCCGTGTGGGGCGAGCCGAGTGAGCCGAGGGGCCTCCGGTGGCCACTCGTCGTGAGAGTGGGACGAAACGCGAGCGGATGAGACGGCGAGTCCCAAAGCTCGGTCCTTCATTGTTTTCTGACGCGGCCAGTCTTGCGAGAACCGCGTACGCGCTACCGATTTGACTCCTCACAATCGGAGGATCTATGCGTACAGCACGGTTCATGGTGGTTGCCGCGGCGCTTGCCGCCGTCGCGCCGGCGGCCAGGGCACAAGGAATGGCCGCGGCAGCGGCCGAGCCCACGACTGGCTATCGGGCTGAGTTCCTGAAGGAAATGAAGTACTTCGAGGGCCGCTTCACGCAGCTCGCCGAGGCGATTCCCCCCGCGAAATACACGTGGCGTCCCGCCGAGGGCGTCCGCTCGGTGTCGGAGGTGCTGCTCCACATCGCCGGCGCGAATCAGGGGCTCCCGGGCATGGCCGGGATCAAGCCGCCGGCCGGTTTTTCCAACCAGGGCTACGAGAAGTCCACCACCGACAAGGCGAAGGTCATCGCCGAGGTGAAGAAGTCCTTCGAGCACATTCGCGCCGCGGCGGCGCAGATGAGCGATGCCGACGCCGAGAAGGCGATGAAGGTGTTCGGGATGGACATGACCGGGCGCAGCTTCGCGTTCTTCATGGCGCGGCATCTTGGCGAGCATCTCGGACAGCTCATCGCCTACGCGCGCGTGAACGGAGTGGTCCCGCCCTGGTCGGATTGAGGACCCCCGGGGTCAGGAGTCAGGAGTCAGGGATCAGGGGGTGTCAGGGTGTAGGTTGCAGGAGAGAACGCCACCAAGGGATCCGTGGTGGGCTGGTCTCTCCTGTCACCTTCAACCTGACACCCCCTGATCCCTGACTCCTGACTCCTGACTCCTAGCTCCTGTGATGTACCGCATTGCCACCGCACGACCTTTGCGTTCTAATGAATGCGACGTCGCAGCGAGGTGGAGCATGATCATGCGGT
Source organism: Gemmatimonadaceae bacterium (assembly GCA_035650335.1). Classification (GTDB taxonomy): domain Bacteria; phylum Gemmatimonadota; class Gemmatimonadetes; order Gemmatimonadales; family Gemmatimonadaceae; genus JAICNG01. Next base: position 9,300 of record DASRHU010000078.1, read on the forward strand.
TCGTGGACAGCGAAGGGCGGGACTGGGCGGTCCGGGAAGTCAAGGATCCGAACCTCGCGATGATCCCCGCGCACCTGCTCACGCGGCCGGCGTTCGCCAGCGGGTGGCTCCTCTTCGAGACGGCGGGCGAGAAGCGGCGACTCGCGCCGTATCCCGGCGACTGGACTCATCTCTCCGTCGACCAGCTCGAAGAGTCCTGTCTGCATGCGACGCGGATCGACCCGGTGCCCTCGAGCTCACACTTCTCGCCGGTCGCCCGCGCAGCCGAGACGAGTCGCGTCTAAGGCAGCGTCAGGATCGCGGAGCAACGGGCTCGGCGCCTGACGAGGCGCCGGGCTCGCTCTCGCGCACAGGCTCGGCGCGCAGTCGCAGAACCCAGAGCGCCGATCCGCCGCAGAACCCCGCGGCCGCCAGCGCGCCAAACACCGGAACCATTCCGAGCGCTCCGAGTGCGGCGGCGGTCGCCGCGAGCGTGAGCTGTCGGGCGAGCTCCATCGAGAACGCCCACCCCCGTCCCTCCAGCAGGCCACCGATGTTCGTGATGCTCAGGACGACGTAGAAGGCCAGCGCCGCGGTCTGATGGGTGGGGAGAACCGCCGCCAGCTCGAGCACCTTGATCGTCGCGAGCAGCACCACGATGAACTGCACGAGCGCATAACGACGCATCGTGCGGGGAACGGGCGGATCGAACTTCGCGTACGTCGACGGCGCGACCTCACGCGGCACGATCGGTCCGCCGAGCTCGGCCGGGCGCCACCCCGGCGGGCCAAAGACGATCCGCATGCGATCGCCCCACCGCCTCACACGCCGAACCCCCCGCGCGATCTCGGCGAAAACGTGCACGTTCGCCCACAGAGGGCTCCAGCTGGCGAGCGGCTTGGTGATGCCGTAGACAGGCTCTTCCTCTTCCGGCTGGAACGAGCCGAACATCCGATCCCAGATGATGAACACACCGGCGTAATTCCGATCCTGATACTTCGGATTCACGCCGTGGTGCACGCGATGGTGCGAAGGCGTGTTCATCACCAGCTCGACCGGCGCGCTCAGCTTCCCGATCTCGCGCGTGTGGATCCAGAACTGGTAGATGAGGTTGAGCGCATACGCCGTGACGAACATTCGCGGCGGCACGCCGACGAGCGCGAGCGGGAGGTAGAACACCCAGGTGAAGAGTCCGTGCAACGCGCTCTGCCGCAGCGCGACGGTGAGGTTGTACTCCTCGCTCGAGTGGTGCACGACGTGCCCCGCCCAGAGGATGTTCACCCGGTGCGAGAGCCGATGCGTCCAGTAATAGAGGAAATCGACGAGGACGAACACCGCCATCCAGCTGGCGAGCGCCAGCCAGTCGATGCCTAACGTGGCGGGGCCGACGAACGGAGACCCATCCACCCATCCCGGTGCCCCGAGCCGTTGCGCGGACCAGTGCGCCGCGACCCACGCATAGATGCCAAGCGTCGCCAGCTTGATGCCGATGTCCGCGATCTGGCTGAGGATGCCCAGGCTGAGATCGGCGACGGAATCGTTGAGGCGGTACGTGCGGTTCCCCCGGGCGCGAGCGACGAGCAGCTCGATCCCGATGAGGAGGAAGAAGAGGGGGATGGAGGCCTGGATAACGGACATTGCCTTAAAAGAGCGGGGCCAAGGGCCAAGGGCCAGGGGCCAAGGGGAGGGTCAAGGGTTCACGAAGCTACGTTGACCCTTGACCCTCCCCTTGGCCCCTGGCCCTTGGCCCCTGGCCCGGTGTAAGTCCTCCGTAAGGCCCCGAATCTTCCCCTTCCGGGATCTCTCCCTGGCGCCATCATAGACGCGCAGGGTTCTTCAGGACACCGGTTGGCGGGGGGATCCCCGGACTTCGCCCCCCGCCGCCGGCGCCCACGCCGACTCTCTCCCCCGTCGTGCCATGAAGCCATTCATGATTTCGGCGCTCGCCGTCGCAGCCATCGCCGGCACTACGCCATCGGTCGCGCAAGACACGCCGCGGTCCACGCCGGGCGTCATCGCCTTCGTGGACGTCAACGTCATCCCGATGGATCGCGAGCGAGTCCTCGAACGACAGACGGTGGTCGTTCGCGACGGGCGCATCGCGTCGATCGAGCCCGCGGCGAACGCGCGGATCCCCGCGGGAGCGCTGCGGGTGGATGCTCGCGGGAAGTATCTCATGCCCGGGCTGGCCGAGATGCACGCGCACATCCCGGGAGCTCAGGCGCCCGAGCAGGTCGTACGTGACATCTTCACGCTCTACATCGCCAACGGCGTCACGACGATTCGTGGAATGCTGGGCGCGCCGAATCAGCTCGCGCTCCGGTCGAAGACGGCGAGCGGCGAGATGCTCGGCCCCACCATCTTCGTGGGGGCGCCGTCACTCAATGGGAACAGCGCGGGAGATCCGGCGACCGCCGCGCGACTCGTCCGCGAGCACAAGGCGGCGGGCTACGATTTCCTCAAGCTGCACCCGGGCATCCCGCGCACGTCGTACGATTCCATCGTGGCCGCGGCGCGTGCCGTCGGCATCACCTTCGCCGGTCACATTTCGGCGGGCGTGGGACTGGAGCACACGCTCGCGAACCGTCAGTCGACGATCGATCATCTCGACGGATATCTCGAAGCTGCCGTCCCCGAAGCCGAGCGCGCGCGGGTACTCGCGGACGACGCTTCCCTCGGCGATCTGGTCAGAGCGATCGATGGGTCGCGGCTCGCGCGCTTCGCCGGGGAGACTCGTAAGGCAGGGACGTGGAACGTGCCGACGGTCTTTCTCTGGGAGAGCTTCTCTTCTCGCGAACAGCCGGAAGCGATGGCGAGCCGGGGCGAGATGCGGTATGCGTCGCCCCAGTGGATCAGGGGCTGGTCGGATCAGAAGCGCAACCGTCTTCAGCAGGATCAGATGGACGGAGTCACCGCCGAAGATGTGGCCACCTTCCTCTCGCTGAGGCGACAGCTCCTCAAGTCCCTCGCCGACTCCGGCGCGAAGCTGCTGATGGGCACGGATTCGCCGCAGATGTTCAACGTGCCGGGCTTCTCGATTCATCGGGAAATCGCGGTGATGCAGGAGGCGGGACTCACGCCCTGGCAAATCCTCGAGTCGGGCACGCGAAACGTGGCCGAGTATGCGGCGAAGGACCTGAAGCTCGACGGGAAATTTGGAACGGTGGCGGTCGGGAACCGCGCGGACCTGATCCTGCTCGACGCGAACCCGCTCGAGAACGCTCGCAACATTGGCAAGCGCTCCGGTGTCATGGTGCGCGGACGGTGGCTTCCGTCATCGGAGCTCGACCGGATGCTCGGCGAAATGGCGGCGCGGCACTCCGGGGCGCCGCGCGGCGAATAGTCACGGGAGACCCAGGATGAGACCTCTCTTCGCCACATTCATCGCGATGATCATCGCGTCACCATCGTCCGCCCAGACCTCGACGGGCACCCCTGAGGAACGGGCGGCAGTCCTCGCGGTCGTGCAGAAGCTGTGGGACGGCATGCGGACTCACGACACCGCGCTCGTCAGGTCGGTATTCGATTCATCGGCGACGCTCTCGCGGGTCGTGAGTCGCGGAGGGGAAGCGCGCGTCCAGCTCACGCCCGTCTCACGATTCATCGAGGCGCTTGGACAGGCCAAGGAGCCCTGGAACGAGCGAATGTTCGACCCCGAGGTGCGTATCGATGGGCCGCTCGCCACCGTCTGGACGGAATACGACTTCCACTTGGGAACGCAGTTCAGCCACTGCGGCGTGGATGCGTTTCAGCTCCTGAAGACGAGCGCGGGGTGGAAGATCGTCGCCCTCTCCGACACCGCGCGCCGCGAGGGCTGCGCGAAGCGCTAGCGAGGGCTACGCGACCGCCGTCCGCGGAGACGAGGAGCGCTTTGGCGAGCGCTTTACCTCGCTCGTCGACGGTGCCAGTGTGAGCTTCGTCCAGGCCTTCGTGCGGAAGGTGAGACGCTCCGGCGGGTAGCCACGCACGAGCCGATTGTCGGCACATGCATCGCGGCCACCCGCGCGCGCACCGACCGCGGCCCACGAGCCGATTCCTTCCCCGCGTCCCTCATCCTCGAGGAAGAACGCGACGCCAATGCGGAGGTCGCGCGGATCGAGCTGGTCGAGCGCGATCTGCATTTCCGCGTGGCGGGGATCGCCCATCGGCACGGTGCTGCCGATCCAGCCATGTTCGGCAAGGAAGCGAGCGCGACTCCGGTCGACGTGGGGACCAAGCGTGCGAGGCGGAAACGTCCATTCGAACGGTGCGCGAAGATTCCACGACCCGCCGCTCCTGGTGTACGCGACTTCGCCGAGCGCGAAGGAGGCGTGGGCGACGCGAACCGTGTTGCCGCGGGCGAAGCACACGCTCGCGAAGCCTCGACGATTCGCGCGGACGCCGACGTACAGATACTTGCCATCGTGGCGCAGAAGGAGCTCGCCCTCTGGCCGGCGGACCACGACGCTCCCGCGCCATTCCTCCTCGTCGACCGTCCCATCGATCAGCACCGCACGCGCGCGGGGAACGGGGAGGGTTGCGTCGTCGCGGGACGACCCTTCTTCCTCGACGACGACGATCGTGGCGAGCGCGATGAGCGTCAGGACGGACATGTGCGTTCTCCGGTCGGGCGACGGATCACACGAGGTCGACCCCGAAAATGTGAGGCGAACGGGGAGCACGGGTGGTCGCCACGTCTGGAGCGTGTATGGTTTCGGTAAAGTCCCGTCCTTCGCCTAACGTCGGCGATCGCGCGAAGCGTGCGTCCGCCGGCATGGGCCCCTGATCATCGATTCCGTGCGTGACGTCCCTCGGGCGATGTGAAAGTGTCGGGTGTCGGTCATTTTCGGGTCCGTGAGCCCCCCACCGGCCGCACCCGAGCCGATTCGCGCCGATGGCGAAAGGCCGCCATCCTACGACGGGAAACGCTTCCGCCTGACGCTCAATGGGGGAATGCCGCCCCCGTGCGACGTGGTGCTCGAGTGCCGGCAGGATGGCGAGGTCGTGAGGGGGAGCTACCGCGGCGATGCATTCGAGCACGGCACGCTACTCGCCGTCGTGCGGGCGATGGGCTGCCTCGAGGGGCGCTTTCAGCATGTGACTGGCCGCCTCCGCATCGAGACGGGGCGGTGCTGGGCGACGCCGCAGCGGACGTCGGCCGGGCGCATGCGCCTCTACATCGAGTGGCACATGAGCGGGCGGGAGGGCGTGGCGGTGATGGAGGAGGCCTAGGTGCTGAGGGTGTCGAGGGTGTCGAGGGTGTCGAGGTGAACTGCTTTTTACCTCGACCCCTCGACACCCTCGACAGCGTTGACGCCAGGCCTAACGAAGTCCACGTCGACGCGACGCATCGCCATCCTCAGCCTGATCCGCACGCGGATCAGCAAGCCAATCCCCACCACGGCGAGGCCGACGACGAGTCCCCACCAGAGGCCGGCCGGGCCGTGGCCCTGGCGCATTCCGAGCCACAGGCCTAACGGGAGGCCGATCACCCAGAACCCCGCGATGTTGGCGATGAGCGGGGAACGCGTGTCGCCAAGTCCGCGAAGAATTCCGCCGCAGACCACCTGCATGCCGTCGAACACCTGGAAGAATCCCGCAAGCGGAATGAGCACGAGTGCGACGGCGATGACGGCGGCGTCGCTCGTGTAAATGCGGGCGATGAGTCCCGGCACCACCAGCAGGACGATCGCCATCAGCGCCATGAATCCGACGCCAGTCACGAGCGCCGACGCCGCGGACCGCCGCGCGTCGACGGGATCCTCGCGTCCGACGGCGTGGCCCACCAGCACTGCCGCGGCAGCCGCGATTCCCATTGGCACCATGAACGTGAACGACGCGATGTTGAGCGCGACCTGGTGCGCGGCGAGCGGCGTCGTTCCGATCGTCCCTACCAGCAATCCTACGACGGCGAAGATTCCGTACTCCAGCTGGAACTGCGCGCCGATCGGCGCGCCGAGCGCGAGCATGCGGCCAAGGGGAGCGAGCGCGAAGGTGTCGGCACGGATGGGCACCATGTACGGCCGTAGACGACGCCACGCGATGGCGAAGAGGACGATCACCATCACCCATCGGGCGGCGCTCGTCGCCCA
>DASRHU010000079.1:0-14967 GCA_035650335.1 Gemmatimonadaceae bacterium
CCGGGGACGAAGTTGAAGCCCCAGTGCCACCCCTTCCTGCGATGCGTCGGGAATGCGTAGTACGCCTCGAACACCGCGTAGCCTAACAAGTTCACCCGCGCCGTGGCACCGTAGCTCACGACCGGCACGCGATCGGTGGCGTTACGGTCGTAGACGAAGCGCACGTTGTCGTCCTTCGTCCAGGCAATGCCCGCGTCCACGAAGGGGGCGATTTCGAGCGGCAGGAAGTTGAACGGAATCACGCCGAATCCCTCGGGACCCAGCAAGGGGAGGCGAAGCTCCAGGCTCGCGACGCCAAGGCGACTGCCGATGAGGCGATCGAACTCCGGGCACGAGCTCGTCGTTCCGCGCGTGCACTCGCTTCCGTCGAACGATTCGGCCGCGTAGCCTCGCAACAGCACCTCGTTTCCGACGAACAGCGGCGAGAGGCGCTCGTTATCGGCATCCCTCCCGTATCGCCCGTAGTGAAGCGCGCGAAATGCCAGCGTCACCGGCCGCGCGTAGAAGTAGCGCCTCCAGTCGGCGAGCAGGCTCTGGAAATTCAGGCCCCCGAAAATGGGCGACACCTCGAGGCGCCACCGGCCTCCGGCTACCGGCGACGTGAGCCCGAAGATCGAGTAGTCGCCGACGAGCGCCAGCATTCCCTGCCCGTACGTCACACCCGGCGGCCCATCGAGCGACCCTCGCTCGAAACCGACCTGCGAGCAGCAATCGAAGAAGTAGCGCTCGAACTCGATGTCGTATGAGACGCGCGTGCCCGCGAGCCCCATCTCGAACCGCCGCGTCTGCGAGAACGGGTATTGAACGCGGCCGCTGATCTCGTCCACGTACGTCCGCTGCAACACCTGCTCGATCACGTCATACGGCTGGCCGCCCCGAATGGCCGTGTCGGCGAACGCAAAGAGGCTCAGATACGGAATGTGCGACCCCGCCGCCAGCCAGTTCCACCGGTGCTTCTGATTGAGGTAGAACACCTCTCCACCGATGTCCTTGAAGGTGCCCTGCGCTTGTACGGCACCGCCCACAACGCGATCGCCGAGCATGTCGCCGAAGTAGAGCGCGATCGCCCCGGCGAGCCCGGTGCCGAACGGGCTCGTCGCCAAGCCTACCGAGGGCGCGCCGATGTAATCGAGCTGGAGCCTCGGCCGATACTTCGACACGGAGAACGATTCCCCGACGGGAGGCAGGCCTGGCAGCGGCGAGTCGAGATACGAGGCGACGATGTTGCTTCCCGTCGTCGGTGGCAGAATGCCGGCGGTCAGCTGCGTTTCCGTCTCGACGAGCGGCGAGCCGATGGTTTGCTCGGGCTCGAGGCGGAACAGCGAGTTCCCCTGACGCGTGAAGACCGAGATCATCAGACGTCCCGACTGCGACGCGACGGTCAGCGCGGGCGATGACGCCGTAATCCCGCTCACGCCCGTCGACAGCCGCGTCACCTGATGCACCTCTCCGTTCCTCGACCAGCGGTACACGTCGCTGAACCCGCCGCGGTCGGAGATGAAGAACACCGATTGGCCGTCGGGTGCCCACTGCGGATTGATGTGCTTCGCGTTCTGACTGAGTCGCGGGAGCAGCTGAATCTCACGACTGTTCGCGTCGATGAGCGCGATGCGGAGCGGCGCGTACGTCAGCTGCTCGAAGTTGGTGGCCGGGTCGCGGTCGGTGGCGAACGCGATGGTCTGGCCGTCCGGCGACCAGGTTGGATGCAGCTCGGCGTACCGGTCGTTCGTGAGCTGTTGAACCGCGCCGGTGCGCGGATCGAGGACGAACAGATCGGCGATGCCACCGCCATGTCCGATGAAAGCGATCCGGCCGTCAGGTCCCCACGCCGGGTCGGTGATCGCCTCGGTTACTGCCGGCCGGAAATTCTGTACGATGCGTCCCGCCTCCAGGTCGTAGACGCTCAGCTCGTGATCCCCTTCCACCTGCGTGACGAACGCGAGGCGACGCCCGTCCGGCGACCACGCCCCGGCCGAGGCGAGGAAGCTCAGCGCATCGAAGTGGTTGTCGTTGTTCGGACTCGTCAGGCGCTTGACGATGCGCCCGCTCTGCGCGTCGGCGATGTAGAGGTCGATGCCGAAGATTCCACGTCCCGAGAAGAACGCCACGCGGCTGCCATCGGGCGACAGCGAGGGTGAGATGTCCGTTTCGCCGCGCTTTCCTCCGGAGCGCTCGAGGACCCGTGCGCCCACGTCGTCGGGCGCCGTGCGTCCCTGCATCACCCCGGTGTAGGCGTCTTTCACCGCGGCGTGCCAGCCCTTGGATACCGAATCCGTGGACTGGTTCAGGACGCGACGGAACGCGGCCTCGAAGCCTTCGCGGAGCGCGACGCGGTAGAGGCGGATGACCGCCTCGTCTCCATATCGACCCCCGACGTACGCCCACAACGCCTGTCCATAGCGATACGGGAAATACCGCGGGTCCCGCGTGAGCTGATTGATGGTGGGGAGGTCGTTACGGAGCACGGCATCGCGCATCCACATCGCCGTGTGCGAGTCCTCACGTCCGACGGAGAAATACTCCGCCATTCCTTCGATGACCCAGAGCGGAAGATTCGCGAGATTCTGCAATCCCCCCGTCTGCGTCATCGCGATGTCGTACTGGAACCCGTGGATGATTTCGTGACCCAGGACGTGGTCGGTTTCCGCGTAGACGGGAGTGAAGGGCATGATGATTCGCGTGCGAAGCCCTTCCGTGATACCGCCCGTGCTCTGGTCGATGAAACCGCCGACGACGTTCGTCTGCTGGAAGTCAGGGTGGTTCGCGTAAAAGATGATCGGCTTCTTCGAGAACGCGTGCGTCAGTCCGCCCGAGAAGCGCGTGTACCACCGCTCCGCCATGCGCGCCGCGTCCGCTGTGGCCAACGACTCCGCCGGGTACCAGTGGATGTCGAAGTGGTCCGTGCGTGTGACACGGAAGTCGAAGGACTCGTACTGGACCTTGTTGCGCCCGAAGTACTGAGCCGAGAGGGTGACGGGTGTGACCGCGGCGAGAGCGCTCGCCAGCAGCATGAGCCCACGGAGGCGCATGTACGCCCTGGATGCAAAGGTCACGGTTGTGTCCTCGTAACTGGTGCGGCGACGAAGCCGGATACGGGCCCTCTGACGCAAAGGCAATGCGCGCCCGCTGCGGTAACAGGTGATCCCGGCACTCCATTTCGGCCGGTCGAGACGTCCGCCATGCGGCGTGACCCCCCTGCACGCGGCCTCGTCACCGACGACTCCTGATCAGGCCGCTGACATCATGACGCGAGGGCGGCGCGGGACCCCTGGCCCAGGCGCGCCGCCCTCGGCGCCTTCAGGCGGCTGACACGACCGGCGGCCCGGCCTCCCGCGCGGTGAATCCCACGCCGGCGAGCACGAGTCCCAGCACCGCGTGCAGCCAAATGTCGTGTCCGCCGAGCGGGACGAGTCCGAACCCGTTAGGCGACACGTAGCCGACGGCCGCCAACCCCAGGTAGAGAACACCGGCGATTCGGGAATAGTTCCTCGCCGCGCCGTACGTGCGCGCCGCCATCAGTCCCCAGATGCCGAACAGCAGATGCACCACGTTGTGGAGAACGTTCACCGCGAACAGACCGACCAGGTGCGGTGCCGTGGCCGGGTCGGCCTCCATGTTCGTGAGACCCGTCGCCACAAACCCAGCGATGGCGACGAGGATGAACACGACGCCGAAGATCTGAGCCACTCGCTGGACTGTCGTCATTCGTTTCCGACCTCCGCTGAAGGGCGCCTGACCATATTCGAGAGCGGCCCGCGAGGCAAATCTGGCTCAGTGCTTCTGCGAGGTGAGCGGACGCCATGGGGCCGCAGATGAACGCAGACGAACGCAGAAACGTCAACGGCAACGTCAAAAAGCGCTACCACGGATTTCACGAATGTTGAACGGCGAAAAGCCACGGATACGGCGACTGCAACTGCGACAACCTTTGTGAGAACCTATCGGGTGAAGATCGCGGCGGCTTACCGGCTCGGCCGTTCCTCGGCTCTTGCTGTTGCCGTTCCAGAGGCTCCTGCGGTTGACGTATCCGTGTCGTTTCGCTTCAAGATCCGTGAAATCCGTGGCAACGCTTTTCGCAGTTGCCGTTGACGTTTCTGCGTCCGTCTGCGTTCATCTGCGGCCCCCCGGCCCGCCACGTGGAGAATCAGGACAGGAGCCAGGCAGCAAACGAGAAGTAGATCAGAATGCCGGCGACGTCGACGAACGACGCCACGAACGGCGATGACGCGATCGCCGGGTCGAAGCCAAGGCGGGTGAACACGAGAGGCAGCGTCGCACCAACGAGCGTCCCGGTGACGACCACCGCGAGCAGTGTCACCCCGACGACCATCGCCACTGAGCTCGACTCACCGCCGAGCAGCACCCGCGCGAAACCGAACACGCCGAGGAACGCGCCGAGGGCGAGACCCTGCATCCCCTCGCGCGTGAGGACGCGGAGCGCATCGCGGAGCTCCACGTCACCGACCGCGAGCGCCCGCGTGATGAGCGTCGCTGACTGCGACCCCGAGTTGCCCCCGGAGCTGATGATCAGGGGCACGAAAAACACGAGCACGAGCGCGCCGGCGAGCGTCGCCTCGTAGCGCGCCATCGCCGTCGCCGTCAGCAGCTCCGCAACGAACAACAGCACCAGCCATCCGGCGCGCTTGCGGGCGATGCTCCAGAAGCTCGCCTGAAAGTACGGCGCCTCGAGCGGCTCGACCGCGCCGAGGCGCTGCACATCTTCGGTTTGCTCCTCGACGATCGCGTCGATCACGTCATCGACGGTGACGGCGCCGAGCAGCCGACCGTGTGCGTCGAGCACGGGCACCGCCACGAGATCGTACTTCGAGGTGAGGCGGGCCACCTCTTCACGATCGGCGCTCGGCGCAACGCTGACGACATCCTGCCACGCGATGTCGGTCACTCGCGAGCCTGGCGGCGCGGCGAGAAGCTCACGCAGCGAGAACACACCGCGGAGGCGTCCGGCGCCATCGAGCGCGTAGATCGCGTACATCGCCTCCTTGCGTCCCGCCCGCGCGGCCGCCCGCACGCTCTCGAGGGCGGCATCGACCGACGCATCTTCCGGGACGGAGACGACCTCCGTCGTCATCAGGCCGCCGGCCGTGTCGGGCTCGTACGCGAGCAGCCGCTCGGTCTCTCCGCGCGCGTCGCCGCTGATCTCGGAGAGGATCTCGTCGGCGCGCTCCTCCTCGAGATCCTCGAGCGCGTCGGTGCGATCGTCCGGTGTCATCTGCGACACCAGCTCGGCGGCCTGCCGCGCGGTCATCTCCTCGAGCAGCTGGGAGCGCAGCTCCTCGTCGAGGTACTCGAGGACATCCGCCGCGCGTGCGGCGGGGAGCGCGCGCATGAACTCCGGGAGCCGCTCGCGCGGCAACGCCTCGGCGATGTCGGCGAGGTTGGCGGGATGCAGCTCTTCGGTTTCGGCCGCGACATCGCCCGGCGAGTCGTCGAGCAGGGCGAGGATGTCGGGGACGAGGAGCGCCGCGACGGGTCGCTCTTCCTTCGGGAATGCCATCGCGACGGACCTCGTCGTTTCGGCCTGATTCGGTTTGCTTCGCGCGCTATGTGAGATGCGCGAGCCGAAGCGCTTCGGGGCGGTCAAGATACCGGCCTGACGATGAGCGAACAAGCACCGACGCGGGGCTCGAGCGCCGTGACGGACACCTGTCTACTGCGTCCCTCCCATAGGTTGGAGGTGCTATGCGAGCGTTCGTGACCGGGGCGGCGAGCCCCCTTGGACGTGCTCTGGTGAGCGCGCTCACTCGCCGCGGGCATCGGGTGGTCGGGTTGGTCCGCCGCCGCAACGGCGTCACCTTGATGGAAAATCTCAAGGCGCAGCCTGTGCTGGGCGACCTCACCAATCCCGAAGTGCTCGTGAAGGCCATGAAGGGATGCGACGTCGTCTTTCACGTCGCGAACTTCTTCGATCTGTGGGCACGCCAGACCGATGTCTTCGACGAGGTGAACGTCGAAGGCACGAAGAACACGCTTGCCGCGGCGGTGATCGCCAAGATCCCGCGCGCGGTCTACGTGTCCTCGTGCGTGACGATCGGCGAATTCCCCGGACAGTTGGGGAACGAGTGGACCCACCATCGCGGCTACACCATTTCCCACTTCGAGCGGACGAAGCTCGCTGCCGAGAAGACGGCGCTGAAGCTGCGCGCCAAGGGCATCGAGGTGATCGTCGTCAATCCCGGGATCATCGTGGCGCCGGCCGATCCGGGCTGGTGCGGCCGCATGATCAGCGAGACGCTCGCCGGCCAACGCCGGTTTGCCGGGAACGCTCCAGTGGGGTGGATCTGGGCGTACGATGCCGCCGAAGCGATCATCCTCGCGTACGAGAAGGGCAAGGACGGGGAACGGTACATCCTCTCCGGAGAGACGCTGTCTCCGAAGCAGTTCCTGGCCAAGGTGGCCCGGCTGGGAGGCAAGCGGCCGCCACTGTCGCTGCCGCGGAAGCTGGCGATGCCGAGCGCCTACGTCGCCACCGCCGTCGCGGCCGCGTTAGGCAGGCGCCCCGCGCTCTCGATCGACGAAGCCCGCTTCACCTCGATCGGCTTCCGCGCCGATGGCACTCACGCGCAACACGAGTTGGGCGTGCAGTACACGCCGATCTCGAAATACCTTCCGCTCGTGGTCGAGAGCTACAAGAAGGGACTGACGCGATTCGCGAGTTAAGGCACCACTCGCAGGCCGAGCCCGAATGCGGAATGCGGAATCCGGACTGCTGTTAAGCGGCCTCCGCATTCCGCGTTCCGCTTTCAGTCTTTCACGGGGAGCCTTCGCGACTCCTCGATAATCTCCACGACCTCGTATCCCGCAGTCTCGATCGCCTCTCGCACGCGCGCCGCCGTGGCCCGGCCGTCGTGCTCGATGGTCGCACCCGTGCGCGATACATCGACGCGCACGATTCCCTCGACGCCCTGGAGCGCCGTGTAGACCGCGCGAACGGAGTGCACGGAGGGGAGGCGGAGTCGGAGTGTGGTGCGCATGAAGATCGGGCCAGGGGCCAGGGGCCAGGGGCCAAGGGGAGGGTGAAGGGTAATCGGATCACGTCGAACCCTCGACCCCCTCCCCGTGGCCCTTGGCCCCTGGCCCCTGGCCCACTTCAGCACCAACATCCGCGTCGCCATGTCCACCACCATCGCCTTTCTCGGCCTGGGCGCCATCGGCGCGCCCATGGCGCGACACCTGCCGGCCCGCGGCTTCGATCTCGTCGTCTGGAATCGCACCGCCCAGCGCGCGGAAGAGCTCGCCCGTACGGTTCGCGCGCGTGTCGCCCCCACTCCTGCTGATGCCGCGCGTGACGCCGCCGTCATCATCACGTGCCTGCCCACGTCGCTCGAGGTCGAGGCGCTCCTCGACGGATACGACGGGTTGCTCGCCGGCGTGCGCCGCGGCGCGACGCTGGTGGATTGCACCTCCGGTGATCCGGCCACCTCGCGACGTATCGCCGCGCGATTGCGCGAGCGCGGAGTCGACTTCGTCGACGCGCCGGTGAGCGGCGGCAAACGCGGGGCGGAGGACGGCACGCTCACCGTGATGTGCGGCGGCGACACGGCCGTCGTCGACCGCGTTCGCCCCGTGCTCTCCGCTTTCGGAAAGATCATCGTCCACTGCGGCGACGTCGGAGCCGGCGACATGGTGAAGGCGGTCAACCAGGCCCTGCTCGCGATACACATCTGGGCCACCGGAGAAGGACTGGCCACGCTGGCGAAATCGGGAGTCGACACTCGCGTCGCCCTGGAAGTGATCAACGCATCGAGCGGACGCTCCAACACCAGCATGAACCTGTTCCCAGAGCGCGTGCTCTCGCGTGCGTTTCCGCGCACGTTCCGGCTCGCCCTGCTCGACAAGGATCTGCGCATCGCCGCGCAGATCGCGCGAGATGCCGGCGTCGCCTCGCCGCTCACGCAGCTCGCCTCCGAGCTGTTCCGCGCGGCGCGCATCGAGCTCGGCGAAGACGCGGACCATGTCGAGGCGGTGCGCGTGATCGAGCGCACGTCGGGCGTCGAGATCGGAGCATGACCGTCGCCTCGGTCGACGAGATTCGCGCGCGCTTCCCGGCGCTCGCGCGGGTGCATGCCGGCGAGCGCGTCGCCTACTTCGACGGACCCGGAGGCACACAGGTTCCGCTCGACGTCGTCGACGCCATGACCGAGTATCTGTTCGAGCACAACGCGAACACCGACTGGCGCTACCCGTCGAGCGCGGAAACCGATGCGATGCTGCACGCGTCGCGGATCGCCATGGCCGACTTCGTTGGCGGCGCGGCCGATGAGATCGCGTTCGGCGCCAACATGACGACGCTCACTTTCCACATCGCTCGCGCGATCGGGCGCACGCTCGCGGCCGGCGACGAGATCATCGTCACCGAGCTCGATCATCACGCGAACGTCGCGCCGTGGGTCGAGGTGGCCCGCGAGCACATGCTGATGGTCAACGTCGCTCCGCTTCGGCCGCATGATGGGACGCTCGACCTCGATCGGCTCGGGGAGCTCATTGGGCCTCGCACCCGCGTCGTTGCCGTTGGCGCGGCATCGAACGCGCTCGGCACCATCACCGACATTGCGAGGATCTCGGCGATGGCGCACGCCGTCGATGCCATCCTCTACTGCGACGCGGTCCACTACGCCCCTCACGTCCTCCCCGACGTGCACGCGTTGGGGTGCGATCTGCTCGCCTGCTCGGCGTACAAGTTCTACGGACCGCACGTCGGTCTCGTGTGGGGACGCCGCGACCTGCTCGCGGCGCTCGACGTCCCCAGGGTCGAGCCCGCCCCGAACGATGTGCCGGAGCGCATCGAGACGGGGACGCTGAATCACGAAGGGATCGCCGGCGCCGCGGCAGCCGTGGACTTTCTGGCCACGCTCTCCGGAACGGCCGGGTCACGTCGTCAGCGGCTCAAAGCCACGTTCGAGGCGTTCGACCGGCGCGGGCGAGCGCTGTTCGGTCACGCGTGGAAGGAGCTCTCGTCGATCGCCGGCGTTCAGCTCTACGGACCTGCGCCCGGCACGCCGCGTACCCCGACCCTATGCTTTTCCGTCGAGGGCGTGCCGTCGGAGACCATGGTCGAGCATCTCGCCCAGCGAGCGGTGTTCGCGACCCACGGCGACTTCTACGCGGCCACCGTCATCGAGCGGCTCGGGCACGCGCGTGACGGGCTCGTCCGCGCCGGCTGCGCGTGCTACACCACCGAGAGTGAGGTCGACCGGCTCGTCGAAGGCGTTCGTTCCGCGGTCGCGAAGCGCTGAGCCGTCAGGGCGTCGCCGCGTCGTTCGCCGGCGCGGCCACCGGCGACGCGGCGGCGGGGGGCGCAGCACGTTTCCGTCGCGATACCATCGTCTTCTCGAGTCCCGGAAGGAACGACTCGTAGCGTGCGCCAGGATTCCAGAGAATCCAGGAGTCGTACCCCGCGTCGTAGATCGCTCGCTTCTGTGCCTCGATCTCCGCCGCTCCATACTTCGGCAGCATGCGCGGAAGCGAGAAGGCCTGGAGCCACGCGCGCACGTGCGCGGGATTGTCGATTCCCAGCTTCTCATTGCGCTCGCGCGCCCGCTTTATCGCGATGTAGTTCACGCGATACGGATCCGCGTTCGGACGCGGGATGTCGAAGGCGCCTCTCGGATAATGCGACGGATACGTCATCGGCAGGATCACGTCCACGTGCGGGGCGAGCGACTCCCAGTGCTGACCGATCTCGAGCGCGCCAGGGACGGTCGTCGTCAGGCCAAAGACGTCGATCGTGCACTTCGCGCCAAGCGCCCGGATGCGAGGACAGGCGGTGCGAAGAAATTCCGCGAGTGCCTGTTGCTTCGATCGACCGTTGGCGGTTGGGAAAACCTGCTTGGGGAGGCTCGGGTACGGCTCCGGGAACCGGATGTAATCGAACTGAATCTCCGTGAAACCGAGACGGGCCATCTCCTCCGCGACCCGGATATTGTACTCCCAGATCTTCGGGTCGTACGCGCTCACCCAGGTGAGCCCTTCCTTGTCCCGCCAGACGCCGCCGTCGGTCTTGCGAATGGTGTGCTGCGGGTTGAGTCGAGCCGCGACCGAATCCTTGAATACCACGATGCGCGCGATCGGGATGATTCCGTGCGCCTTCATCGTGTCGACGAGGGCTTTCAGGTTGGGAATCGTGCCCGCGTTGCCGGCGTTCCGTGCGACGAGCGTGTCGGAGGACTTGTAGTTGAGGCCGAACTCGTCCTTGATGTCGATGACGAGCGCGTTGATCTCGGTGGAGTCGGCCATCTGGATGAGCTTCTTCATTCGGGCCGGACTCTGCGCCGCCCAGCGCAGCACATAGAGTCCGCGCACGATCGACGTATCCGTGTTGCGCGCGGTGTCGCTCGGGCGGGGGAGCGCCGCGGCGGTCGCTAATGGTGTGGACGTGGCTCGGCCAATCGGGAGCTGTGATGCTTTCGCGCTGGTACCGGGCTCGCAGGCGAGGGCCGCGAGCGAAACGAGCAATAAGCTGCGCATGTGGGTGATCAGTCCGGGGACGACGTTCGGCTGCCGCAATGTAAACGATCGAAGCGGCGTTCCGTATCGCTCGTCCGCGTGTGCCGTTGGACGCTATATTGGCGGTGCATGGTGCGCCTTTTTCCGCTCGTAGCCCTCGCGCTCGTTGCCTGCCGGACGGAGCGTGTGGCCCCGCCACGGACGGAGTTTCTCCTTGCCGCCGGCGACTCGAGCTTCTGGGTGCGCAGCGAGAACGGTCGCATCAGGATCCGCGGCGCACCGCTTCAGCTCGCGCAGCTTCGCGGACGCTTCCACGAGGTCTATGTCGCCGACGATGATCGCTCCCACTACGAGGCGGTGATCATCGGCCAACGCGTCTTCCGGCGCGACCTTCTCACCGGCGATTCGGCCGTCGTGTTCGAGGATACGACCGCCGTCTCGATCGAGCGATGGTACGCCGAGGAGCACCCTAACGACCCGCGCGTTCCCGCCAACGAGGAGGTCAGCGAGCATCCGATCGTCGAAGCGACCGCCGAAATCGAGCTGCTCGATGCGTTCGGGCCATACCAGTCCTACGAGTACCACGCCGACGGCCTCATTCAGGGCGGCGCCGAGTGGCATGTGACGCAGCGCGGCGTGATCGACCTGGAGCAGGGAAGGCAGGCGACGATCGCCACGCTGTTCGGCGACACCGCCGCCAAGCGCATCGTGGCCGAGGGGAGGCGTCGCTTCTCTCTCGCGCTCGACTCGGTGCTCGCCTCGCCCGATGCGCGCGCACGGGCGGCGGCCGAGGCGATCGCCGACTTCGATTTCGACCAGTCTTCCTTCGTCGTCGTTCGCGAAGGGCGTGTCCCCGCTGTTCAATTCTTCGCTCCGGGGCACGGCGTCCGCGCCGGCGGGATGGTGATCAGTCTCCCGCCCATTCTCGCCGACTCGTCGGCCCGATGGTGGGCGGACGTTCGCGGAACGCTGTCGATCGCCCCGTTCGATTCGAGCCTCGACCGATGGAACCGCCCCGGGCTGGCGGTGATTACGCGGTATGATGCGAGCGGCGAGCGAGCGATGCTCGCGATCGTCGATTCCGTGGGACGCGAATGGCCGGTGTCGCGGATCTCGGCGCCTGCCTACTCGCTGTTCTGGCTCGACACGCCTCCCATCGACGCTGCCACGCGACGCGCCCTCACGCGCGCATTCGACGAAGCGGCGCTCTACTCCGAGCAGTCGAGGACCGCCATGCGATCCTCTGGTTTGCGCAGCCGACTCATTGCGGCCGCGCGCATTCACTTCCTTCGAGCTCCGCGATTGTGACCTCTACACGCAAGCCATCACCACGATTCGTGCGCGAATCGTGTCACGAGACCTCCGAGCTCATGATGCCGCAGCACGCCAACAACCTTGGCCATGTCTTCGGCGGTGTGATCCTGTCGCTGCTCGACCGGGTCGCGGCCGTGTCCGCGATCAGGCATACGCGCGAGAACTGCGTCACGGTCTCGGTCGATCGCGTGGACTTCCGCGAGCCGATCTACGTTGGCGATCTGGTCGTGATGAAGGCGTCGGTCAACTTCGTCGGGCGCACGTCGATGGAGGTTGGCGTGCGGGTCGAGGCCGAGGATCTGGCGACGGGCGTGCGTCGCCACACGAACTCGTGCTACCTCACCTTCGTGGCGATCGACGAGAATCACCGGCCCAAGGCGGTGGCGCCGGTGGTGCCGGAGACGGAAGATGAAAAACGCCGCTACCAGGCGGCGCAGGAGCGGCGGCGGCGAAGGCTGGAAGAGCGCAGTCAGGAATCAGGAGGCAGGAATTAGGGCAGGGTTCCTGCCGCCCGCGATCCCGCGATCCCGCGATCCCGCGACACCGCGACCCCGGGGCCAGGTCACCGCCCCTCCAGATCCCTTTCCCCCGGCACCTGGCGCGATGCCCTCCCTTCGCCCTTTTGCCCCTTGGCTTCGTGGTACCGCTCACCCTTGAGCTGCATCTCGGCGACGAAGCCCTCGTATTCGCGCGGGCTCAACTGGTTGGCGATCGATGGGATGAGTCCCTTCACCAGAGTGATGCGCTCGGCGAGCGTCAGCTTGTTCGCGGCTTCCACCAGCTTGCGAAGCACGGGGTGGTTCATCCAGTCGGTTTCGCGGCTCGTCGTCATTGGAGTAGCTCGGCTCGAGAGACTTGTTGCGGTCGGCAGTGCGCTATCGATCGCAATGCCAGTGCCCTGATTCCGTCATTCGGATGGCGGCCTTGGGGCCGCAGATGGCGCAGAAACGTCAACAGCAACGTCAACTGCGTATCACGGATTCCACGGATTGTGAACGACAGAAACGGCACGAATCAATGGCGACCACGAAAGGCTTTGTGAGAACCTACGAGGTAAAGATCGCGGCGGCTTGCGGCGTCAGTCGTTCCACAGGTTCTGCGGTTGCAGATCCAAAAAAGTCTTCGCGGTTGCCATCTCCGTGTCGTTTCGCCGTTCAAATCCGTGGCATCCGTGACAACGCTCTTGACTTTGAAGTTTCTGCGTCCTTCTGCGTCATCTGCGGCCCCGGGCCGGCGATGCGAAAAAACGGGAACAGTCCATTGGTTCTTCGTAAACAGTTCACGGTCCATGCCGCGCTCAGCGACGGCGGCGGAACCAGAGGTGACCAACCATCCCACCGATGAGGCCGGTCACGAGAGCGACGGCAGCCGCATTCGCCGGCGTCGCGAACGCTGGCTGGTCCGTGAAGAATTGCGCCGGCGCAAGCGCGGCGAGCAGGGATACCCAGGCGCAGACGGCGCCCGTCAGCGCATCGCCAGGCCTGCCGAGCCGGCGCAGAGGATCCCGAACGATGAGAAACGTGATTCCGGCGGCCGCTCCGATGTACGCGCCGAAGACCATCATTCCGCCGATGAGTATCAGGGCCTTGCCGAACGATGGAGCCTCGCCGCCGGCAACCAACCCCACCACCTGGAGCGCCGAGAAGGCACCGGCGGCCAGCGATGCCACGACCGCGAGGCGAAGCCACCGCGGAAAGCGTTCCAGCGCCTTCGTCGCGACACGCATGGCGCGCACGAACGTCGGCGTCGGCAGCTCCGGCATTGGCGGGAAGTTCTGCTCGATGAAGCGAGCGCGAGCCGTGCACTGCGGGCACATCGTGGCATGGCGACGCAGCGCGTCGATGTGTCCGCGCTGACCGGTGCCCGCCGGTGGAGTCACATCCATCCACCTCGCCACCCACTCGCATTCGGGCAACCCGCTCGAGGCCAGCGCCGCCTGCCGCTCGGCCACCGCCGCGCGCCAGACGATCTGAATGGCATACTGACGCGGAATGCGGAGAGACCCATCCTCCCACGCGCGCACGACCGGCTCCGTCAGTCCAATCTCCGCCGCGAGCTCACCAGGAGAGAGACCCAGCAGCGTGCGAGCACGCGTCAGGTCTTCGGCGGTCATGCGATCGGGAGCAGCGGACATGCTGAAATATCGCCTCGCCGGTGGATCGCGCATACCCCTCTTGCAGACTTGACCCAGGGCATGCCCCGTGCACACCCTGTTCATTACATGAAGACCTTCACCATCGAACAGGCAAACCGTGCGCTCCCGCTCGTGCGCCGCATCGTGCAGGATGTGGTCGACGAGTACGCGCGCTGGCAGCGTCTCATGAAGAAGCTCGACGTCACGGTGGCGGCCGCCAGCCGGGATGCCGTCGAGCTCGACCGCCTTCAGCAGGAAATTCAGCGATCGGCGCGGGCGATAGACGCCTACGTGCGCGAGCTGACCGATCTGGGGATCGAGATGAAGGGACGAGACGTCGGACTCGTCGATTTCCCCGGTGAGATCGACGGACACCCCGTTTATCTCTGCTGGCGTCTCGGGGAGCCCGCGGTGGCGCATTGGCACGAGCGCGACGCCGGTTTCGCGGGCCGCCAGCCGCTGGCACCCAACGCGATCACCTAACGATGCGTACCTTTCAATCGGGGGATGGCCTCCGGTGGGGCGTGGAAGTCATGCTCCCCGGCGCGAGCCACGCGATGGTGGTGTTTCGCCACCCCAACGGCCGCACCTCCCGCCTCGATCGTTATGCCTGGCGCAACATCGAGGCGCCCGAAGCGCGGGACGTAACGGCGCGGCTCGACGCCGGTGAGGTGGCGAAGCAGCTGACCGATGACGACCTGGCGCGCCACTTCCGGCGGTCGATGCGCATCGCGGCGGCGGACGATCCGTTAGGCGTGCCGGTGACGCACGCTGGGTAGGAGTCAGGAGTCAGGGGTCAGGGGTCAGGAGTCAGGGGTCAGGGGTGGAAAGGCAAACGGCGGCGCTTTTCGCGCCGCCGTTTGCTCATCTGATGAGCGCTGCTGGCTGCGAAGCAGCCGCAGCGCCTTTCCACCCCTGACCCCTGACTCCTGACTCCTGACTCCTACCCAGCGTGCGTCACCGGCACGCCTAACGGATCGTCCGCCGCCGCGATGCGCATCGACCGCCGGAAGTGGCGCGCCAGGTCGTCATCGGTCAGCTGCTTCGCCACCTCA
>DASRHU010000080.1:0-28746 GCA_035650335.1 Gemmatimonadaceae bacterium
CGACCAGTTGTGCCCGTCCGGGCTCACCTCGGCGTTCACGAAGAAGCGATCGTAGATACCGAATCGCTCAGCCAGCGCATGGTGGTTCGGCGAGACCGGTCGCGGGAAGAAGAGCAGCGACGTGTCGCCGTCGGCCTGGGGCAGGTCGCCGAGGACCTGATCGTAGGTCCGATTCTCCTTGATGATGTAGACCACGTGGCCGATGGGCGGGTACGCCGACGATGGCGGTCGTTTCGACGTCCAGCCGTTCGCGCGGGCGACGCGCTCGGTGAGCGCCGCCAGCTCCCCACCCGAGACGCGGGCGTTAGGCAGGATCGTCACCGTTCCCGAGAGCTGCCCGAGCGTGTAGGTACGAGGCCGGGAGGTATGCACTCCCGTGCCGGGGTGCGGATAATCCGGGTTTGGACCCGTTCCCCGTCCCTTCCCGTTCACGACCCAGAGTGTGTCGCCGGCGAGCGCCAGCGCCGTCGGATACCATCCGACGGGAATGCGCCCGGCGAGCAGATCATCGCCGCGCGCGGTGGTGTCGCCCGATGTCCCCGCCGACAGCTCGAAGACGGCGACGGCGTTGGCGTCCGCTTCAGCGACGAACAACCGCTTGCCGTCGCGCGCGAGCGCGAGCGCATTGGGCGTGCTCCCTTCGGCGGGGCCTTCGGGCGGTGGATCGTCGAGCTGCTTGATGAGGCGCTTCGCGCGCGTGTCGATGACGGCCACGCGATCGGTGCTCCCGGAGGCGACGAAGAGGCGAGAGCCATCGGCGTTGAGGAGAAGCGCCGACGGATGCCGTGCGACCCGGATGCGGCCCGCGTCCTCGAGCCCGCCGGGTGTCGGCGTGAAGACGGACACGGTGTAGCCGCCCCAGGCGGACACGTAGACGGTGCCGTTAGGCGCGACGGCGACGCCGTACGGATATCGCTCGGTGGCATGCCGCTCGATCACGTGGCCGCTGCCGAGGTCGATCACGGCCAGAGAGTCGGCGAGATTCTCGGCGACGTAGAGTCGCGTGCCATCAGGGGACACCGCGATCCCGGCGGGGTAGCGCGTTCCGGACCGGCGCGGATCGGGCTTCACGGCCAGTATCACCGAATCGCGCAGCGTCGCCCGTCCGTTCGCCCAGTCGTATCCGTAGACGACGTCCTGATTGCCGCCCGACACGAACAGCACGTTGGCGCGCGGCGAGAACGCGAGACCGATGAACGCCGCCGCCTGCGGCACGGTCTGCACGACGGCGCCCGTGCCGCGGTCGAGCACCTGGAGGCCCTGCTCGCGCCAGCCGTTGAGCAGGAGCACGACGTGGCGACCGTCCGGCGACATCGTCATCGCCAGCGGCATCGACCCGACGTCGACACTTCTTCCCGCGGGGTCGAGGCGCGCCCCGGTGGGAAGACGGGCGGCATCCTCACTGCCGGCAGATGATCCGGTGGATCGCGCGCAGGCCGTAGCGACGAGCACCACCGCCACGACCTGCGCCAACCTGCGCTCTGTCACATCCCGCTCCTCGGCGGAATCGCGAACACGTCCACGCGATTTCCCGTGAAGCTCGGGACGGCGACGCGGTTACGTTTCGTGTCGATTCCAATGTCAGCGGGACCTTCGACCCCGGTCACGGCGCGCGCGAGCGCCGAGCCGTCGAGCACGTACAGGCTCGAGTCGGCCCAGGTCGAGACGATGATCCGCCCATCGGCGAGCCGTTCGACGCCATCGAACTGCCCTTTCCCCGTGGCGATCGTGGTCGTCGTCGAGTCGCCAGGCTTCCACGCGTAGATGTCGTTCCCGGCGAACGCGACGACGATGAACCGCTCGTTCGCGCCATCCCAGGTAATTCCGTTCGGACCTACGAGCGAATCGAACTGGAACGCTGTCGACGCCTGTCCTGCGCGTGTCAGCTTGAAGATCTTGTCGGGCCCCGGATGCGAGAAGCCACCCTCGCCGGGGCGAAGCCCGGTGTCGGTGATGTACAGCGCACCATCAGGGCCGACGGTGATGTCGTTCAGAAAGATGGCACCCTGTATCACGTGGGAGACGATGGGACGGCCGGTCGTTCTGTCGAACCCGCGCACCGCATCGATGTCGGTGACCCAGAGAGTGTCGCCGGTGATGGCCAGCCCCTTCGGGGCGTGCAGCGTGACACCGCCCCGTCCGCCGGCGATGAAATTGAGCGAATCGACCTCGCCGCCTTCGCCTCGCACGCGCGAGATGAATCCGTTGTTGTCCTTCTCGAGCGGTGAGCCGTTGATGTTCGACACGAAGAACACATCGCCGACAGGGTCGAAGCGCACGGCCTCCGGCGTCTTGAATCCCTGGATGCTGGCGGCGCGCGAGAACTCGGCCGGGGCGGCCGTTCCGGCGGCGCTGTCGCCGGTGGTTCGAGTCTCATCGCGCGCGCACCCGAGGATGATGGCGGTGGTGGCGGACGCGAGCAGGATGGCGCGGTGGGCGTACATGGAGTCACCTCGCAGAAATGGAATGCCAGAGCCAGATTCTATCGTACGGCGAGGGAGCGCGCGAGAACTGCCGACTGAGAATCGACGAGCATCCGACCAATGGCCCCTGGCAAGGTCGACCTTTACGCAGAGCACCGCGACGAGTACGCCGCGCCGAAGGATCCGGTGCTCGTGGATGTCGGGCCGGCCAGATACCTCGCGATTACTGGACGCGGCAAGCCCGGCGGTCCAGAGTTCGCGGACGCCGTTGGCGCGCTCTACACGGTGTCGTTCACAGTGAAGATGGCGAGCAAGGCCGCGGGCTCGGACTACGCGGTCTCCAAGCTCGAGGGCATCTGGTGGAAGGAGGGCGCATCGCCGGAGTGGATGTGGCAGCTCCTCATTCGCGTCCCCGAGTTCATCACTCGAAAGCAGCTCTCGGCGGCCATAGCCAAGGTCCTCCAGCGCAACAAGGGCGACACAGTCTCCCGCGTGACGCTCGAGGCGCTCGACGAGGGAAAATGTGTCCAGGTCGCGCACATCGGCCCGTACAGTGCAGAACAACCGACGATCGCTCGGATGCGAGCCTTCGCGGCGCAGCACGGTCTCTCGTTCAAGGGCCGTCACCACGAGATCTATCTCTCGGATCCGCGGCGGGTGGCTGAGGCGAAGCTGAGGACGATTCTGCGGCAGCCGGTGGGGTGAGGCGAGGTGGTTCAGGTCCTCGAAGGGTCGTCCGAGTGATCGAAGGGCAGACCGCATATGACCTCGACACCCTGGAAAACCTCGACGCCCTCGACGACCAGGAAACTCGACATCCTCGACGCCCTCGACACCCTATGGTTCTCCACGAACGTTGGTTCGTCGCGCGACAGCACCCCGTCGACCTGTCGCAGGCCTTCACGATGCCGACGGCGGTGGCGCTCGCCATCGGGCTGGCGGCGACCGCGGGCGCGGTTTTCGTGTGGCGCGCGCGTGGGCGCCGCGAGATCGTCCCGGGGCCGCTGCAGCTCGGGATGGAGTGGGAAAACTACCAGCGGCTGCTTTCGTGGATGCCGCTCGTCATCGGCGTCCACGCGGCCGTGCCGCTCCTCGTCTCCGGTGTGCAACTGCAGCTCTTCGTTCCCAACCTCGCGCTGCCATACAACTTCTTTGGCGGGCTGGTCGCGCTCGCCGAGATCGTCGTCGCGCTGAGCTTCGTCTACGGGGCGGCGACGCGCATTGGGGCAGCGGTGCTGGCGGTCATCTGGCTGGTGGGCGCCATCTGGTTCGGGCCGCTCTTCCTCCTCGAGCACGCGCTCTTCCTCGGCATTGCGTTCTTCATGTTCGTGATGGGACGTGGGCCGGGCGCGTTCGACATGGCGCTCCTGCGCCTTCACCGTCCGGTCGAGCGGCTCGTGCCGCGCGCCGTCCCGACGCTCCGCGTACTCACCGGCATCGGCATTGTCGTGCTCGCGTTCACGGAGAAGCTCTGGAACGTGCCGATGGGGGTAGAGTTTCTCGAGCGTTATCCGCTCAACTTCTTCCCGGCGATCGGTCTCGAGGGCATCGGGAACCGCGAGTTCATCCTCATCGCGGGGACGGTAGAACTGACGTTCGGGCTACTGCTCATCTCCGGCGCGTTCGTGCGCCTCATGACCCTCATTCTCTGGGTGCCATTCAACCTCACGCTCCCGTTCCTCGGCTGGCGCGAGCTCGTTGGGCATCTGCCGATTTACGGGATCATGGCGCTCATCGTCGTCTGGGGAGAGGAGCGGGTCGAGACGGAAGCGGCGTTCATGTCCGAGGTTCGGAGGAAGGAGACGGCGAAGTAGACTGCGTTGCAACGTGTCTGGACTTCGCCTCTTGCCACGCCGCGTCCAACTTTGTATACAAAAGGGGTCTCGCGCGCTCTCGGAGGAAGTTCCCATGCGCCCGTTCGCCCTTGCCACCCTCGCCGCCGCCGCCCTCTCGGCCTGCGCGACCGCTCCACGGGTCGAATCGGCAACGCCCGCGCCCGAGCCGCCCCTGCGCGTCTGGATCGGGTTCCCGGTCGGGAGCGCGCGTATCCATCCCATCTACGTCAATCGCGAAGCACACGTGGCGATGTTCGAGATCATCCCGAACGTGGGCGCGACGCTGGTCTACCCCCGTTACGGCGCACACGCGAGCGCTTCCGTGACGCATTTCGCCGACCTCACGATCCAGCCCGGGCGCAGCTACTATCGCAGCAATCCGTTCGGCTACGCGGCCTTCACGCCGCGGTACTATTACGTCATTGCTTCGACGCAACCACTCCGGGTCGCCAGTCTGTATCGCTCACCGGGTTTGCTGCGACGCCAGCTCGGCGCGACGTACGCATCGTATGACGCCTACGAGGTAATCGACCGCGTCACTCAGCTCATTCTGCCGATGCAGGCGGACGAGGACTGGGCCACCGATCTCTTCATCGACTGGCCGACGCCTCCCGCGGCGACGCGGCGCGCCTTTGCCTATCGCTTCGTTCGGTGCGCCAACGGGCGTGTGTTCCCGGTTCTGGGTGACTATCCGTACTTCGGATGCCCGGGCGATGCGCGAGTCGCCGTCGCGCCTGACAGTGGGAAGAAGCCCGTCATGGTGATTCCGGGGGAGCCGAAGCGGCCGCGTGGCAGAGACCGGATCGAGATCGTCGAGCCGCGGGGCACGGACGTCGAAGGTCGTCGGCGCGCGACCGGGAGCGAGCAAGCACCGCGCGCGGGGCGGGGCACATCGCGCCCGCCGTCGTCGGAAGGAATCCGCTACAGTGACGACCGGCGCGCCAACGGAGCGACTGCCGAGCCGGCGAGGACCTCATCTCCACCGCGCGCAGAGCCGGTGAGGGACGCCGAGCGGGCCGCACCGGCGCAGCGCAGCGATCCG
Organism: Gemmatimonadaceae bacterium; assembly: GCA_035650335.1. Taxonomy (GTDB): domain Bacteria; phylum Gemmatimonadota; class Gemmatimonadetes; order Gemmatimonadales; family Gemmatimonadaceae; genus JAICNG01. Next base: position 5,301 of record DASRHU010000080.1, read on the forward strand.
CCGCGTGAGCCGGCGCCGCGAGGCGGGTCGAGTGGCGAAAGGAAGCCCGATCCGAGATAGCCTGTCTATCCCGACGGGCGCGCTCCAGGCGCAACCGCCATCCCCATCGCGTGGTATCCCTTGTCGACGTAGACCACTGATCCCGTGATGCCGCTCGCGAGCGGGCTACAGAGAAAGGCCGCGACGTTCGCGACTTCGGTGGGGGCGAGTGGGTCCGTCAGCGGGGAGTTCGCCGCGCAGTACTCGACCATCGCCTCGATGATTCCGATCGCGCTGGCCGCTCGCGAGGCGAGCGGACCCGCGGAGATGCAGTTGACGCGCGCGCCGTGCTTGCGCCCGGCCTCAAAAGCAAGCACGCGCGTGTCGCTCTCCAGCGCGGCCTTCGCGGTGCTCATCCCGCCCCCGTATCCCGGAATCACCCGCTCGCTCGCCATGTAGGTGAGCGACAGGAACGCGCCACCAGCACGCATGCGCGGCGCGAAGCGCGACACCATCGCGACCATCGAGTACGCGCTCACCCCCATCGCGGTGAGGTAGCCGCCACGGGTTGTCTCCATCAGCGGCTTTTTGACCTCTGGCGCGTTCGCCAGCGAATGCACGACGATGTCCACCGGCGTTTCGCCGAAGTCGTCTCGCATCCGGCTCACGAGTCCCTCGATCGAGAAGTCACCCACCTCACGATAGCGCTTGTTCTCGAGGATCTCGGACGGAGCCTCCTCGAGCGTCGAGTAAGCGGCGTCGAGGGGGTAGATCTTCTCGAACTCCAGGAGGCGACCGTCCGCGAGGCGGCGCGCGTCATCGATCTTCCCGCGCTCGAGCAGGTTGAGGAAGATGTTGAGCGCCGGTGGCCAGGTGGCGAGCACGATCGAGGCGCCCGCTTCGGCCAGCGCCTTCGCGATCGCGAATCCGTACCCGCGATCGTCGGCGACTCCGGCGACGAGCGCGCGTCGTCCAGTGAGGTCGATGGTCAGCATGCGCGTGAAGTAGTGTCTTTCGTGAGACGAGGCAAGAGGCCGCACAGCGGTCGCGTGATGATTGTCACCATGCATCCGAGGGTTTGACAGACGCGCCGGCGTCGCTATCTTCGACGCCGCCTCGCTTCATGGATGTCGAAGATGCCAGTGGTCCTGTTTGTCGATGACGAAGCATCGATGCGCCGCGTGGTGCATCATGCGCTCACGCTCCACGGCGTCGAAGTGCACACCGCCGGCGGACTCGCCGAAGCGAGAGAGGCGTGCGGGCAACGCGCCTTCGACGGAGCGATCGTCGATGTCTGGCTGGATGACGGGAGCGGATTCGAGCTGTACGCGTGGCTGCAGGAGCACCATCCCCGGGTGGCCCGCAACACGCTGTTCGTGACGGGCGACATCGCCGCCAACGCCGACCTCGGTCGGCGGGTTCGCGCCCTCGGCCGTCCCGTGCTGGTGAAGCCGTTCGACTTCGATGAGCTCGAGGCGATGATCAACGAGTTCACGCGTCCGTCGGGCGCTTACCCGGCGTACCGCGCGGCAGAGCCCAGGCCGGACGCGCGCGCTCGTTAGGTAGCGGCGCTGGGGGACGGGGCTTCGCGCGCGGCGGACGCGAGCGCGCGTGCCAGGCCGTCGACATCTTCCTCCGCGGTGCGATATCCGAGGATGCACGCTCGCAGCGAGAACGCGCCTCGCAGACGTGTCGAGGAAATGAAGTAGCGTCCCTCGTCCACGATGCGAGCGAGGATGCGCTCGTTCAGTGCGTCGAGCTCGGCGGCATCTCCTCCCGAATCGGGCCTCGCGCGGAAGCACACGACCCCGAATCGGGCTGGCGAGAGCACCTCGAAGTCGGGCAGCTCGCGGATCCGATCCTCGAGCCGGCGCGCGAGTGACATGCCGCGGTCGATGGCATCGCGGATCGCGTCGGTCCCATAGTAGCGCACCGACAGCCACACCTTCACGGCGCGAGAGTAGCGCGTGAGCTGCTCGCCGTAGTCGGCGAAATTCACCACCTCGTGTCCGCCCTGCACGTCGGCGAGATACTCGGGGAGGATCTGGAACGCCGCCTTGAGGCGCTGCGGTTCGCGGGCGAGCAGACACCCGCACTCGAACGGCACGAAGAGCCATTTGTGCGGGTCGAGCGTTACGGAATCGGCGTACTCGATGCCACCGAGCATCGCGCGGCCGGACTCGGTGAGGATCGCGAAGCCGCCGTACGCGGCGTCCACGTGCATCCATAACCGCTCGCGCTCGCACAGGGTGGCGATGTCGCGAAGTGGATCGACACTGCCGGTGTTCGTCGTGCCGGCGTTGGCGACGACCATGAGGGGGATGAGTCCGTCGGCGCGGTCGCGGGCGAGCGCCTCACGCAGCGCGTCCATGCGCAGGCGAAATCCGTCGTCAGTGGCGAGCGATCGCACATTCGCTCGTGGAACGCCCGCGAGCCACGCCGCGCGCGTCACCGAGGAGTGCGTCTGGTCCGACGCGTACACCGTGAGCTTCGCGATCAGTGATGCGTCACCCTGCGTGACGCGCTCCCGGGCGGCGATCATCGCGGTGAGGTTTGCGCCCGAGCCGCCCGACGTGAGCAGCCCCCCGGTCCCTTCCGGCATTCCGAGCCACTCTCGGAACCAGTCGAGAACGATCACCTCCAGCTCATTCGGTCCGGCGGCAACCGGCCATACGCCGGCGAAGAAGTTGTATCCGGTCGCGAGCCAGTCTCCGAGGACTGCCGGAAACGTCGGGCAGCTCGGCACGTACGCGATGAAGCCAGGGTGCGGCTCGCGTGCGGCATGCGGGAAGACGCGATCGCGCAGCATCGCGAGCAGCGTCTCGAAATCGGTCCCCTGCGCGGGAGCGCCGCGTTCGATCAGGCGTTCCGCCGCGCCGGTGCTGAGCGTCGCGTACGCGGGCTGCTGACGAAGCGACGCAAGGTGATGCGCCACGGTATCGGTCACGAGGTAGCCGAGCCGACGCATCGTCTCGTGATCGAGGTCCAGCGGGGATCGGGGCATTGGAGTAGCTTCGCCGAACGGCATGGGCGATGCAACAGGGCAACGAGGACCGAAGGCCGAGGACCGAGGAAGAGCTCCTCGGTCCTCGTGCGTCATTCCTCATGTCACGATGTCACGAGCCTTTCTCTCGATCGCGTTCTGCCTGTGGCTTGGCGCTCCGATGGCGGCGGCCGGCGGTCAGGTGTTCGAGGACAGTGCCACCGCGTCCACCGAGCCACTCTTCACCAAAAGGGATGCGTATTTCGCGGGCGGCATCATCGTGGCGACGCTGGCGATCGCGCCGCTCGACAAGAGCTTCGCCGACTATCTCCAGGGAGCGCCGCAGACGAATCGCTTCTTTCGCCGTGTCTCGCGCGTGGTCGAGACGATCGCGGTGCCGGGCGCGTTCATCATCGGCGGCGGACTCTATGCGGTGGGAAGACTCGCCGACAACGAACGCATGGCCGACCTCGGGCTGCACGGCACCGAGGCGATCGTCGTCGGCCTCCTGGCGGCTACGGCGATCAAGGTCGGCGCAGGCCGACAGCGACCGTACGTCGACCGCGACAAGCCTCACAGCTTCGGTTTCATGCGAGGGTTCAGGCAGGAGCAGTACCGATCGTTCCCATCAGGCCATTCACTCATTGGATTCGCCGCGGCCGCGGCCGTGACCGATGAGACACGCCGGTGGTGGCCGAAGTCCGCCTGGTACATTGGCCCTGTCATGTATGGCGGGGCGACGCTGATCGCCCTCTCCCGGATGTACGACAACAAGCATTGGGCGAGCGACGTGATGGTCGGCGGGCTGATGGGGACGTTCGCCGGGCTGAAAGTGGTGAAGTACCATCATCAGCATCCGGACAATCGCATTGATCGATGGCTGCTCGGCGTAACGGTGGAGCCGGTAGGCGCGACGGGATGGCTCGTTAGGCCTGTTTTGGTGCCGAGATCGGGACGCTGAGAGAGCGGGCCAGGGGCCACGGGCCAGGGGCCAAGGGGAGGGTGAAGGATTATCGAGCTACGGTGTACCCTTGACCCTCCCCGTGGCCCTTGGCCCGTGGCGCCTGGCCCGGGGTTCTCAGCGGCCCTCGGTGATTCGCACCGCCTCCCGCTCCCACGGGCGGTCATCGTAGTCCATGTGCATCTGCAGCACGCCCGCCAGCAGCACCGACATGGCGCCGAGATCGACGTGACGCAGCCAGCCCTCGCCGACGCCGAGCTTGCGGAGGATGGCGCGTTCCGGCGGCAGGGTGAGGGCGTGCTCCAGGAAGTCGTACTGGATCACGTGGATCGACTCGTGAGGAAGCGTCATGCGTCGCTGATCATCCATGATCGGCGGCGGGGCCCCGAGCAGAATGGTCCCGAAGTCCATCCGTCCGAAGATGACGCCGTCGCGGGTCGTGACCGTTTCCGTGGGGAACCGGAATACGGGAGATCCGGACGAGAGCGTTGCATCGAGGTCGAGGCGTGTGTCCGATCGGATGACGTAGTACAACACCGTCGCCGATCCCACCACGTTCACGCGCGGGCGCACACGGTCCACCGCGCCGGGGCGAATCTCGAACGTGACCGGACCCGCGGGAAGCAGCACGACCATCGTGTCTTCCGACGCGGCTCGAACGACCGACGTTCCAAACGCCGCGATCTGCCGGCCGATGAGCCCCGCGCCGTCGAAGCGTTGCGCTGCCACCTGCTTGCCCGCGCCCATCGCCACGCCCCCGCCAAAGCCCACGAGCGCGGCACGCCACGGGTTCTTTCCGCGCGCCAGCGCATACATGGCCGCGCTGAATCCTCCCAGTGCCCCGTTGACCGCCAGGTGCGCGGCCCGGACGCGTCCGGAGAGATGTCCGATGGTGGACGGCTGGTCGACGACGGGCCCCGCGTCCTGCGCGCGCGCCTCTGAAAGCGGCGCCAGCGTGGCGAGTATCGCGGTGCCGAGCAGGAGGAAACGTCTCATGCGCCCTTCGCCGATGAGTCGGCCGACGAGCCGCCGAAGACGGGCCCGTCCTCGATGACGAGGACGTCTCCTTCGGTACGGGGCGTCTCGCCCGGGAAGATCGGCAGCTCGACGCGGAAGTGCGAGCCGACACCGGGTGTGCTTCGCACGTACAGCCGCCCGCCTAACAACCCGATGAGGCGGCGTGTGATCGAGAGGCCGAGCCCGGTGCCCCCTTCCTGGCGCGTGTAGCTCTGGTCGAGCTGCCGAAAGTCCTGAAACGCCGTCTCGATGAGATCGCGCGGAATCCCAATACCGGTGTCCTCGATCGAGATCGCGACGCGCGAGTCGAAGTCGGTCACACGCACCCGCACGCCGCCCTTGACCGTGAACTTCACCGCGTTGGAGCCGAGGTTCGTGAGAATCTGGCGGAGCTTCATCTCGTCACTGCGAATGCGGGCGCGCGATGCCCCGGGCTCGAGCGTGAGCGTCAACGAGCGACGCTGCGCCATGGGCTCGAGGGTCCGCAGGACTTCCTCCACCAGGGGCAGCAGCTCCACTTCGCCGATCGTCATCGGCATCTCGCCGGCCTCGATCTTCGCGAGGTCGAGAATGTCGTTGATCAGCATGAGGAGCTGCTTCGAATTCTGCTCGATGCGCTGGCCGATACTCTGCACCGCGGGAGTGAGATGCCCGTACAGCCCATCGAGGACGTTCTGCGTGTGACCGATGATCGCGTTCAGCGGCGTCCGCAGCTCGTGGGACATCGAGGCGAGAAACTCCGACTTGAGCTGCGAGGCGCGGCGGAGATCGTCACGCTGTAGCTCGAGGCGGCGATTGCGCTCCTCCAGCTCCGAGGTCGCTTCGGCGACGCGGCGCTCGAGGTCGCGGTTCAGCACCAGGAGCTGTGCGGCGAGATTCTCCTTCTCCTCGGCGACGCTCAGATCGTGAATGACGGTCACGATCGCGACCGCCTCGCCGCGCTCGTTCATGACCTTGCCGGCGATGGCTTCGACCGGGAAGTCCGTCTTTCGCCCCGGGTCCATCAATCGGAACGTCGTGCGGCGCGTTTGCTCCGGATCGAGCGCGAAGTCGGAGATGTACGACGTGAAGATCGTGTCGTTCGCCCGTACCGAGAACGACGCCGCGCTGCGCTCGGCGACGAGGGGTCCGGGATCCTGCGGTGCCTGAAACAATCGCTCGGCCGCGCGATTCATGAGCAGCACGCGCGTGGCCATGTCGGTGACGACGACCGGGTCGGCGACGTTCTCGAGGATGATCTCCAGACGATCCCGCTCGCTTCGTGCTTCCCGCTCCGCCTCGCGTGCGCGCGCGAACTGCGCGGTCAACGCTTCGGTCACGCGCTTGAGGTCGGTGACGTTCCGGAGGAGCGAGACGGTGAGCGGCTGGCGCTCGCGGCGGCCGGTGAGTCGTACCGACATGACCTCGAACGTGAGGTCGCTCCCGTCGATCGGATTGACGAGCGTGACATCCCGCGACTCCCCTGGCCGCGTCCCCTCGAGCACGGCGCGCGAGAGGAAGGACGACATCAACAGCGTATTGAGCTCATTCGCGCGACGAAGCCCCTCGCTCGCGCCTTCGTCCGGGGTGCGGAATAGCGCTCGCGCGCGCTCGTTCTCGATGGCGACCCGGTTCTCCGAATCGGTGATGACGATCGCGTCAGGGAGATGCTCGAAGACGTCGGAGAGCAAGGCGCGATCGCGGGCGGCCGCCGCCGCCGCGGCCACACGTCCCGCGTCCCGATCGAGGCGGGCGATGACGCTGCTCAACGACCGCGTGAGGCGCGTCCACAGCTCGAGCTCCTCCGCACGCGGCTGCCGGGATATGCCAAGGGCCATGACGCCCCACGCCCACATGTGCGGCGCACTCTGGAGGGCGAAACGTGCCCGCTCGAGGACGGGCATCGGGATGACGGCGGCCTGCTCCATCCCAAGCTCGCGCACCGACACGATACGTGGCGGTTCCTCGGGTTTCGCGGCGGCGCGCATCAGCGGGTGCGCCACTTGTGTCGCGGCAATGTGAATCTCACGCGCCTTGATGCCCACGTCGAGCTCAGCGACGCCAACGAGGTCGCCGTGTTCGGTGAGCCGTCCAATCCATCCCGAGTTGCAGGAGCTGTGGGCGATGAGGCGCTCCAGCAGGAGGACTCCTGCGTCGCCCGCGCTGCCGGCCTGGGCCAGGATGGGCACCAGGGACTCCAGCATCGACCCGAGAGTCTCTTCCCCGGTCACGTCCGGCATCTGCGCCTTCTGGGGGTTAGGGGACCCGCGGGTGAGAACTGCCGCGTGGCGTACACGTCAGTGTGCACGCGCATACACTTCCAGCCATGGCGAGTATTGCCGTCCTAACCTGCGATGTCCCCCGGCGGCCCGCAACAGTGTCTTCAGCGCCTTCTCTTCGGCCCGCGCCCACCACCGCGTCCAGCGGTCCGCGACGGGGACAAGCGGGTCTCCCCGGACCCGAATCTCACCGAAACCAACCTCGCCAAGGAGCCAGGAAAGCGATCGCGACGTAAAGCCGTGACGGTATGGGAAGCCGAGCAGGTTGTCGTGGGCCAGGAACGCCCGGGCGATGGGAGCCAGCGGTGTGGAGAGGGCACGGCGCATCGTGGCGTACGCCTGGCCGTTCGGAACTCGCAAGGCGAGCGTTCCTCCAGTGTTGAGAAGCCGCCGTGCGCTCACTGCGGCCGCCCTCGGATCGGGGAGCTGCTCGAAGCAATTCCAGATCGCTACGGCGTCGAATCGCTGTCCGGCGATGTCATCGAGCTGCCCGACGGTGACGCGAAATCCCATGCGGCAGGCGAAGGCCGCCGCCGCTTCGTTCACGTCGAGCCCCTCGAACATCCACCCGGCATCGCGGGCGGCTCCGAGGAACGCGCCGACGTAGCTGCCGACCTCGAGCCCGGCACCGCGTCGCCCATGCGACTGCTCGAGACGCCGCACCTGCGTGCGATACGCCCGTCGCTGATTCTCGTGGAGCGTTCGGAGCGTCGCCTCGTCAGGCAGCTCGGTGACGTAGGTCTCGATCAGCTCGGATGCGCGCTCCCGCGGATTGCGGTAGATGAGCGTGCATCGGCCACAACGCGCGAGGCGAAGCGGCGGGTGCTGTGAGAACGCGACGCGATCGGCAAGCGCGCGTGGCGGTGTCCCTGGCCGGAGCCGCCGCTGGTGAAACTCCCACAGCATCTCCATCTCCGCGCGCGCGTCGTCGGCACTCGCGATCTCGACGGCGTCGCTGGCGGCGCACACAGGGCAGGCGGTGAGATCGTAAGAGACCAAAGGGGTTCGGGGTCCTCGAGGCGTCAGGCGTGCGATCCAACGAAGGAATCGGGCCACGAGCGCACCGGAGCCCTGCCGGACCCGAGCACCCCGCGCACCCTTCCCCCATATTCCTGCCCCGTGGACGGCATCTTCATCATCTCGGAGCTCCGCGGGACGGCGCGCGAGACCGTACGCGCTGCGCAGGAGCGCATCGATCGGCGGCTCGCCAACACCTCGGTTCCGCACATCACCATCACGGGATCGTCGGGCGTCGGACCCATCCCGCTCAATGTGACCACCGAACAGCTCGAGGCCGCGCTCGCTCCAATCGCGAGGACGACCGCGCCGATCACCGCGCGGTTCGGCGCGCCAATGCGTTTCATGCAGACGGACATCATCGTCCTGCCGCTCGATCCGCACGGGCCGCTGCGCACCCTGCACGAGCGGATCGCGACGAGTGAGCTTCCCTTTCAGCCCGCTCGCTTCTCGTTCACTCCGCACGCGACGCTGAGCTTCTACGTGACACTCAACCCGGCACAACGCCGCGAGCTGCTCTCGGTGCGCGTGGACGAGCCGATCGTGATCGATCGTATTCAATGTTACCGGACCATCGACCCACTGCCCGCGCGCAAAATGCTCGAGCTCGCTCTGACCGGCCCATGACGAACGCCACGTCTCCCGCCATCCTCAATGATCTCGACGCCGACTCCACCGCCACGTCGGGCGCGCTTTTCACCGACCTCATCGCCCGATATCTGGCCGACACCCGCGATGCCAAAGGTCCGGTCTCGACGTCGCTGGCAGCCGAGGAGCTATCTCGGCGATTCGAGGAGCCGATGCCTCGGTCCGGGAGCGTGCTTCGTGATGTCGTCGCGCGGATCGAGCGCGATGCGATTCGAGACGCGAATCACCTCATGCACCCGATGTACATGGGGCATCAGGTGTCCGCGCCGTTGCCGGCCGCCATCTGGACCGAGCCGGTGATCTCGGCGCTCAACAATTCGCTCGCCGTCCGCGAAATGTCGCCGACCCTCACGGCGATCGAGACGCGCGTCATGCGATGGCTGACCGACGCGGCGGGTTTGGGAGCGCGCGCGGGCGGAACGCTCACGACCGGGGGTACCGAAGCGACCTTCACCGCGCTACTCGCCGCGCGCGCCCACGCGCTCCCGGATTCGTGGGAACGCGGCGTCACCGCGGGCGCCGCGGTCGTCCTGCACGGTGAGCATTCCCACTATTCAGTGACGCGGGCAGTCGCGCAGCTTGGTCTTGGTACGCGCGCCGCGATCGCGATTCCCTCGCGCGACTTCCGCATGGACACCGACGCACTGGCGAAGCGCGTCGCAGAGCTCGTGCGCGAGGGCACTCGCATCATGGCCGTCGTCGCTACGGCCGGCTCGACGGCGACCGGATCGTTCGACGATCTCGAGGCCATCGGACGCATCTGTGAGCCGCACGACATCTGGCTGCACGTCGATGGGGCGCACGGCGCATCAGCGTTGCTGTCGCTCGCGCACCGATCGCGGGTTCGCGGGATCGAGCGAGCGAGCTCGATCGCGTGGGATCCGCACAAGATGATGCTGCTGCCGCTCTCGGCCGGGGTCCTGCTCGTGCGTGACGAGCGCGATCTCGACGCGGCGTTCGCTCAGCAGGCGCCGTATCTGTTTCACGGTGATGCCGGCGAGCGCATCCCGGATCAGGGCGTGCGAAGCTTCATGTGCTCACGCCGCGGTGACGTGCTGAAGGTGTGGGTCGCGCTGCAGCGATACGGGGCCGATGGCATTGCCGCGCTCTACGACCATCTCTGCGGGGTTACGCGCGCACTGTACGACGAGATCGCGCGTCGCGAGGATTTCCAGTCGATGCACGAGCCCGAGGCGAACATCCTTTGCTTCCGGTGGATCGGATCGCCGCGGCGCGATGACGCATCGCTCGATCAGTTGAATCGCGAGCTGCGCGAGCGTTACAATCGCTCCGGCCGCGGCTGGATCACCTCGACGGTGCTGGAAGAGCGACGTGTGCTGCGTGTCACAATCATGAACCCTCGAACGAACACGAAACATGTGACTCGGCTCATAAATGGCCTCACGGAGGAAGCACAAAGTTTGCTCTGACCGTCAGTCCGTCCGTGTCGGCGTGGCTCGGCGCTGAGCCCGTGGCTAGGCGAGGATCGGAAAAGGAGAAGCGCCTATGACGTTTCGAGGGAAGCCGCGCGATCCGTCACGTCCGATGCTCGATCAGGTCGAGGCAGACTTGAATCGTCGCATCGAACAGCTCTGCGATGTCCCCGACGTGCGCGATGAATCGACAGGGGAGTTGGAGCGTTTGAGCGATCAACTTCTCGACGCGGCCCGACGTGCACACGTCGCAGCCGAGCTCCGGAAATCCATGCGACGCCGGACCCTGATGGAGCACATTCGCCGGCGCCACGGTGGCGAGGGATTCCACGAGAATGGCGGAGCGCCGGGAAGCTAATTAGGGGTCAGGAGTCAGGAGTCAGGAGTCAGGGGGTGTCAGGGTGTGGGTTGCAGGAGAGAACGGCACCAAGGAATCAGGTGCTGGGTCGTTCTCTCCTGGCACCTTCAACCTGACACCCCCTGACTCCTGATCCCTGACTCCTGACTCCTAACTCCGCGGCCTCGCCCTGAACTGTTCGTAGAGTCTCGTGTGCCGATCGTCCAGCGGGACCGGCTGTCCCCGAATGAAAAGGTGTCGCACCACGCTCCGCACATCCATCGGGTCGCCGGTCGTTACCACCACGTTCGCCACCTTTCCCGGCTCCAGGCTGCCAATGCGATCGGCGACGCCGAACATCTCAGCGGCGTTGATCGTCAGCGCTCGTAAGGCAGCGTCCGCATCGAGACCGTACGCGACGGCCAGCGCGGCGTTGTACGGCAGGTTGCGGGAGTTCGCGGCGTCCGAGGTCTGGAACGCGATCTTCACTCCGGCACGCGCGAGCACGCCGGGATTGGCATAGGTCATGTCGTACGGATCCTCGGCGCCGGGGACCGACGTCGTCGGCCCGACGATCACCGGAATGCGCCGCATCGCGAGCGTATCCGCCAGACGCCACGCCTCGCGCGCGCCACGGAGCACGACTTTCAGCTTGAACGTGTCGGCCAATGCCAGCACGCCGCGAATCTGGTCGGCGGTCGTCACGTCGAAGATCACCGGCATCTCTCCCCGGATCACCGGAATCATGGCTTCCATCGCCTGATTCAGCTTGCGGGCGCCGCCGTTCGCGGCGCGGGCCTTCACGTCAGCGTAGGCTTTCGCATCGGCGAAGTAGCTCCGGAGCGCGCGCGTGCGACGATCCAGCTCCGCGCGCCGCTCGGCATCCGATTGGTCACCGCCGCCGAACCGGCCGCCCCCGCCGCCAAAGCCACCACCACCGAGCGACGGATAGTTCACGACCATGGCCGCCTGCCGGCGCACCGCCATGTCGGTCGGCGTCCATCCCATCAGATCGATGAGCCCCGCCTGTCCGCTGATGAGCCCACCCTCGGCGGACGTGATCGCCGTCGTGACGCCGTTGACTCGCGTCACGGGAATGAGCTCGGAGTGCGGGTTCACCGCCGTCACGGCGACGTTGTGCGGGTTGAAGTCGCCGATCTCCTGCGTATCCTCGCCTCCCGGAACCGACCCGATCTCGGTGAGGCCGAGCTGCGTTCCCGCGTCGATCATCCCGGGATAGACGAACAGCCCGGTGCCATCAATGACGGTCGCGCCACTCGGCGCATTCACGTTCGCGCCGACCGCCTCGATGCGGCCGTTGCGTAACACGATGGTTCCATTCTGAATGCGCGCGCTCGTGACCGGGACGATCGTCGCGTTGCGGATGACGACCGTGCTCGCTGGCGCGCTCTGAGGGCCGGACTGAGCGAGCAGCGGCAGAGCCGCGAGTCCGATGGCCATCAGCACTCCGCATTCCGCGATCCGCATTCTGGGCGTCGTCATGGCACGACCTCCGTCACCTGCCGCGGCCCCTGTTGCTGGCGAATGAGCTCCATGAGGTACTCCAGCGTCGGGGCGGTGTTGCGATCGAAGAAGACGCGTCCGTCGATCAGCGTCATCTCGACGCGCGATGCCGGCGCGAAGGGATGGCCGTTGAAGATCGCGAGGTCGGCATCCTTCCCGACTTCGATCGATCCGACGCGCTTGTCGATGCCGAGCTGCCACGCGGGATGCAGGGTGATCATCTTCAGCGCCTCCTCCTCGGACGCGCCGCCGTAGTGCATGGCCTTCGCCGCCTCCTGGTACAGACGCCGCGCGCGCTCGTCCGAGTCGGAGTTGATCGAGACACGGACGCCGCGCTCCGCCATGAGCGTCGCGTTATGCGGAATCGCATCCCACGCCTCGAGCTTGTACGCCCAGTTGTCGGCGAACGTCGACGCGCCGCTTCCCGCCGCGGCAATCTCGTCGGCCACCTTGTACCCCTCGAGCACGTGCTGGAAGCTCGCGACGCGGAATCCGAAGTCCTTCGCGACCTGCAGCATCATCAGAATCTCGTCGGCGCGATACGAGTGGCAGTGCACCAGCCGCTTTCCTTCGAGAACTTCCACCAGCGCATCGAGCTGAAGGTCACGCTTCGGGGGAACTGGTGCCTGCCCCTTCTTCGCGCTCTTGCGCGCGCGATCGTACGCCTGCCAGTCGCGCCGATATTCCTGCGCGCGTGTGAAGGCATCGCGCAGCAGCTCCTCGACGCCCATGCGCGTGCGCGGATACCGCCGCTCCTGCCCCGGCAACACCGTCCGGTTCGTCTGCCTGACGTTCTCGCCGAGCGCGAACTTGATGCCGGGAGGCGCTCCCTCGAAGAGCAGGCTGTCCGCCGGCAGCCCCCACCGGACCTTCACCGTCGCGTTTTGTCCGCCGATGGTGTTCGCCGACCCGTGCAGGATGTTCAGCGTCGTCACGCCACCGGCGAGCTCGCGATAGAGACCGAGCGCATCCTGTCGGAGCACGTCCTCCATTCGCACCTGCGCCGTGATCGACTGCGTTCCCTCGTTGATCGCCTCGGCGGCACTGTGCGAGTGCGCATCGACGATCCCGGGGATCACGAACTTCCCGTTTCCGTCGATGACCTGTGCACCCGCGGGGACGGCGACGTCAGCGCCGACGGCGGCGATTTTCCCGTCGCGAATCACGATCGTTCCCTTGGGGATCGTGCCCTTGGCCGCGGTCATGATCGTGGCGTTGGTGATCGCGACGAGCCGCGCCGCCGGCGGAACTGGATAGGAGAGCCGTTTCGTGGTCGTGTCGCGTGGCGCGGCTCGCTGCTGGGCCGTGGCCGAACTCGCGGCCGCGCTCAGTACCACGGCGGCCAATACCATCGCGATCGTCCTCATGGTTTCCGGTCTCCGATGAATGTTGCGCTTCCCATTGCGCCGAGGTCCACGGTCCCGGTCATCCGCGAACCTTCCACGGATCCCCGGAACACGATCGGCGTCGTCTGACCGCTGATGGGCAACGTGATGGTGAAGGTCACTCGCTGACCGGTGACGCGACCGTCAGTGATCTGCACGGTGCCAAGCTCGGTCGCCATCGATCCCTCGAGCGTCGCGCCCGACTGGGTGGCGGTGAGCGTCGCACGGTTTTCCCCTTCCGCCGTGGTGACGGTGATGTCCCACGTTCCGGCGACGCGCGCCATTTCGCCCGCTTCCTCCCGCTCGCCGGCGCGCCCTCCGCCCGTGCGGCCACCACGCCGTGTCTCGCTCGGCACCGGCGGAATCACCTCGTAGCGGATGCCATCCACGAACACCATTCGCACGTTCGCGCTGTCGCCGAGGATGTCGCGCTCGGCCACGACGAGGTTGGCGATCTTGCCCGGCTCGATGCTGCCGAGCTGCGCGCCGACGCCGGCGATCTCGGCGGCGCGAACCGTCAGTGCCTGAAGGGCGACATCGCGGGGGAGACCGGCGGCGATGGCCTTGCGGACGTTTCCGAGAAACTCACCGGCACGCAGTCCGCCTGACGAGAGCGCGAAGCGAATGCCGGCCGTGTTCAACGTCGCCGCATTCGCTTCGAGCATGCGGAGAACGGCGCTGTCGGTGGCGGCGCTATCGTTGAGGGCGCGACGCTGCGTGGAACGATACGACCAGCCGGTGACGGCAGTCGGACGCGGAAAATCGAGGGAAACCACGACGCCATTGGCGCGCTTCAGCGCATCGATCGCGCGGAAGCCTTCTGTCGCACCAACGACCGTGAGCTTCAGATCGAACTCGTCACCGATGGCCACGGCCCGGCGGATCTCGTTCTCGCGTTCGGCATCGAAGAACGCGGGCAGAGCGCCGCGCACCACCGGGACGAGCGCGTCGAGATTGGCATCGTACGATGGCCGTGAGACGCCGCGCACACCCGCGCGATAGCGCTCCTGCTGCGCCGCGTGATGCTGTGCGTCGTACATCGACTGTCGCTCGTAGGCGATGACGCCGAGCAGCGTTGCCGGGTAGCGGCCGCCGAAGCCCGACCCCTGCGCGCCTTCGAAGCCCATGTGGAGCGCGACGGGGGACCTCACCACGTATCGCGTCGCCGAGTCGTCGCGCAGCGGCACGAGGGCGGAGAGGCCTCGAAAGGCGCCGCGCGACGGAGCAACGAGTACGGCGGTGATGCCGGCATCACGTGCCGCGCGAACGTCGGTCGCGCTCGGTCGAAGCTCTTCGGCGATGACGCGACCGGGTTCGAGGCCGACGTTCCGCACGGTTGCTGAAGCGGGTTGCCCGGCGGCCGGACCCCCCGGTCCTCCCTGTCCTGCTGGCGCGGGAGCGCTCGGAAGACCAAGGGTGGACGTCAGATCGATCAGCCCGGGGAAGACGCGTTTGCCCGCGAGGTCGACGATTCGTGCGTCGGGCGGAGCGGTGACGTTTGCCCCTACCGCCTCGATGATCCCGTCGCGAATGACAATCGTGCCGCGTTCAACGACGCCACGCGTCACCGTCTCGATGCGGGCATTGGTCAGGGCCCAGGTCCCGTCCTGGGCGGCCGCGGTGACCGGAACGGCGAAACACGCGAGCAGGGTGCGTAGCCGCATAAACCTCCTTGGTGAACACCGGAGACGTCGGCGCTCGGACGTCGGATGACAGCGGGTCAGATACGCGCGAGCTCGCGAGAACGCTGTCATCCGAGCTCGGAACGCTGACGTCTGGCCGCTGCGTCTTTGGTGTTGGGTTCACCCCATCGTACGGCGCGGCCCTTTGAGTGACAAGGTCAGCGCCCGACCGGCGGCGAGCACCTGCCACCCGGAGAGAAGCGCGACGGCGGCGAGCGCGATGCGACTCGATTCCGCGAAGAAGATCGCGCCGAAGAGTCCGCCGGCCGCCGCGATCCAGGCGAGGATGGCGTCGAGGCGCCGGGGCTCGGCGTCGCGCCATTCGCCCCAGCCGAGTGCCACCGCGCCAAGCGCGATGATGAAGTTGCCGAAGCGCGCCGCCATGAGACCGATCGGGTGAGTGGCGTCGAAGAGCGGTGCCATGGCGGCGTCGCCAGCGGCGAATCGGCCCGCCATGTGCCAGCCCGAGCCCGTCATGTAGGCGGTATTGAGCGCGTTGATCGCGATGCCAATCGAAACGATCGCGAGGCCGGCGACGAGTGCCGGGCGAACGAAGGCGCGATCGTCGATGAGCCGCACCCAGACGCCGGCGACGATCAACCCGCTCCCGGCGAGCATCGCCAGATGCAACGGACGCCAGTGCGCCGTATCCGCGATCATGCGAAGTTGGGTGGCGGCGTCGCCGGCGAGGACGGGATGCAGCAGCGCGCCGATACCGTGCAGCGCGGTCCCGAGCAGGAGCGCGATGGCGAGGAAGGTGGTGAGTGGCCGCATCATGACTGATTCTGTTCTTCGAGAATGCCGAGTAACCGCAGATGGCCGCAGAGAGCCGCAGAAGACTGCATCTGCAACTGCGTCGACACAGATTCCACGGATTTGAGCTGCACGACTTCACCGATACGGCAAACTGCAAGGCTTTGAAAGTGCAACGGCAGACCGGGTAGGCTGTTCCCGTTCCATTGCAGCCGCAGTTTCTGCGGCCGTCTGCGGCTCTCTGCGGTTCCTCGCTCTTCTATCCCCCAGCTCTCATTTGAATAATCCGGTCCGGCGCGCAATCGGCCAGCCCATCGCTGAAAGAATCGATCTTCTCGGTCGCATCGCGGTCGTCACCGGCGCGACGCGCGGGCTCGGGCTCGCGACATCGATCTCGCTCGCGCGAATGGGGGCGCGCGTCATCCTGCTCGCCCGGGACCGCGAACGGGGCGAGGAGGCGGCGCAGCAGGTGCGCATGGCGGCCGCGCCTGGCGCGGATGCCGAGCTCGTCGTGATGGATCTCGCGTCGCTCTCGTCGGTGCGGGCCGCGGCGGCCGAGATCGCGTCACGATACGATGCGGTTCACGCACTGGTGAACAATGCCGGCGTGCACCTGCGGAGGCGTGCCAATAGTGCCGACGGGTTCGAGCTCACCTGGGCGATCAACCACCTGGGCCCCTTCCTGTTCACGCGCGAGCTGATTCCCCTGCTGCGCGCCGCCGAGGACTCGCGCATCGTGAACGTGACCTCGGTCTTCGCGCGATTTGGCCGCGTGGTTCCGTCGAGGATAGGAACGGCCCACGCGTCATCCGGACTTCGAGCGTACCTCGACACGAAGCTGGCGAACATGCTCTTCACGATCGAGCTGGCCCGGCGGCTCCAGGGCACGAGCGTGACCGCGAACAGCGTCGATCCGGGGCTCGTAGCCACCGATCTCATGCGCGAGTGGCCGCGCTGGATGCGAAGAAGCTGGGAGTGGGGGCTGCGGACGCTGGAGAGCGGGGCGGCGCCGATCGTTCACCTGGCCTCGTCGCCCTCGGTGGCCGACGTGTCAGGCCGACACTTCGTGCGGGAGCGCGTCGCTCGCTATCCGCGGCGCGCGCGCGATCACCGACTGGCGGAGGAGCTGTGGGCGGAGAGTGAGCGGCTTGTTGAGACGGGCCAGGGGCCAAGGGCCAGGGCCCAAGGGTCGGGCCAGGGGTTATCGCGTCCCTGACCTGTCGCCCCTGACCTCTCGACCGCTCAACGCCTTCCGGATCTCTCCTTCGAGATCCTGCTTGCCACCGACCCCCGTGTACGTCACACGACCCTCGCGATCGATGACGACCACGTACGAGGTGGCTGGCGCATCGTACTTCTCGGCGGCATCGCCCGCGTAGTCGTAGAACATGTCGCGCCCGGGATTGTGGCGTGCAGTCCACCGCCGCACGCGCTCGGGCGACTGGTTGATGGCGACCGCGATGCTCGCGAACCGCACCTTGCCGGCGTACTTCTTCTGCACCTGCTGAAACGTCGGCTCGAGCTCCTCGCAGTTGCTGCACCACGTCGCCCAGAACTCGAGCACCACCGGCGTCTTTCCGAAAAGCGAGCCCAGCTCGACGCGCTTCCCATCGAGCGTCTCGAGGGTCGCGGACGGCGCCGACGCCCCGACGTCGATTCCGCCATCCTGTGCGCGCGCCGATGCGGCCAGAAGCGTCAGCCCGATCACTGCAACGACACCGGCCTTCATATCAGCAATCCTCCCATGCGCACGAGATAATACTCGGCCATGATCAGCATGATGAGCGCGAAGATGCGTTTGACCCAGATCATCCAGCCACCCGCCCTTGGAAGAACCCCGAGCACCCCCACCGAGATCCCTACGGCGATGAGGAGGGTGCACATCCCGAGCGAGAAGACGAAGAGGTAGAGGAATCCAAGCGCCGCGCTCTTCGTCAGTGATACCCAGGTGAGCACGGTGACCATGACTGGTGCTCCGCACGGTGCCGCGACGAGGCCCGACGCCGCCCCCATCACGAAAGCTCCCGCGATGCGACCGCCTTCTCCCGCCGACGCAGCCCGCGCCGCGAGCGCGGCCGGCAACCTGATGGGGATGACGTCGAGCATGGCGAGGGCGGCCAGTATCAGCAGGTTGGCGATCGCCAGGTGTAGCCAGGGGTTCGTGCTCACGGAGCCGAACATCGTTCCGGTCATACCGGCGATGAGCCCGAGAATGGCGTAGAACAGGGCCAGCCCGAGGACGTAGGCGAAGGTGAGCGCGACCGCGCGCCGCTTGTTCCGGCCGTCGGTGCCCACCGTCTGCCCTCCCACGAGAGAGGCAGTGATCGGGATCATCGGGTAGATGCACGGCGTGAGGCTGGTAAGCACCCCGCCGAGAAAGGCGAGGGGGAGTGCCGTCAGGGGCCGGTCGGAGAGCAAGGGGCCGATTTCGGGGAGCTGGATCACCGAAGGAAGTTACCCGAAGCGATCGAGATCGCGTATGGGCGGGAGGCGGGCATATTCGCAAGACAGCCTTTCTTCGGGGCGGCGCGGGTTAACGCCCGGGTCACGGCTCGCGTCCAACGAAATGAGCGGACCGGGGTAGATCGTTCGTGGCCGCGCCTTCAGGAGGAACGATGCCGATTCATCGCTTCGTCGTTCTCACGACGCTGATGCTCGCGCCCGCGCTCGTTGCGGCGCAGGGGCACGATCATGCTCAGCCCGTGGATACCGATCCCGCCGTGGCAGGCGGGGCGGCGGCCATGGGCGGAGCCCTGGGGCAGGCCGCGCACCTCGAGTTGACGCCCCTGCGGCCGCCTAACGCCGCCGACAGCGCGAGAGGTGCCGAGATCCTGCGCGAGATGCGCGACGGGATCGAGCAGTATCGCGACTATCGCCGGGCGATCGCCGACGGCTTCCGGGTCTTTCTGCCGAACGTCCCGATGAAGGTCTACCACTTCACGAACTATCGCCGGGCATTCTCGGAAGGGCGCTCGTTCGATGCGCGTAAGCCGAGCTCGTTGCTCTACGAGCGCACGGCGGACGGCGGATACAGGCTGGTCGGTGCCATGTACGTCGCGCGCCGGGACGCCACGCCTGACGAGCTGCACGCGCGCATTCCGCTCAGTCTCGCGCAGTGGCACGCGCACGTGAACATCTGCGTTCCCGCACGCCGCGCGCGGGCGCGGTGGCGCGAGACAGTCGATGGCCAGATGAAGTTCGGCCCCGCCGGCGCAATCAGCACCAGGCGGGACTGCGATCGCGAGAACGGCCGCTTCATTCCCCGGCTGTTCGGCTGGATGGTGCATGTCTCGCTTGAGGAGGGGTTCGCGGGGGAGGGTTCAGCCGCCCACGAGCACTGAGGCCGGGCCAAGGGTCACGGGCCTGACGGCGCCTGGGTGGCCGGGGTAAGCTCGTGCCCGCGAACGTCTTCTCCTGGCTCGCGGCCCTTGGCCCCTGGCCCGACCTCTATCTCGCCGCTTCTCTTGAGCGCTACCCTCGACAGCACCGGGCCCAGGAGCTGGTTGATCGCGATCACCGCCAGGAAGAGCGTGGCCATCTGCGAGCCGCGCTCCGGATACGCTTCCGAGATGACGGCCACGAGCCCGATCGCGACGCCCGCCTGCGCTACCAGACCCATCCAGACGTAGCGCCGCTCCACGTCTCCAGCGCGCGAGAGCCGCGCCCCGATCTGGCATCCAAAGCGGATCGCCAGCGCGCGGACGACAACGATCGCGACGGCAATGGGCCAAATGAGAAGCACGTCGCGCACGATGATCGCCGCGCCCGCCAGCGCGAAGAACACGACGAACACTGGCGCGGCGGACCGCTCCATCGCGTGCAGCAACTCCGCCGCTCCCTGCTTCGTGCCGTTCTCCACCACGAAGCCGGCGACGAGCAGCGTCAGCAGCGCCTCGACGTGCGCGAGCCTCGAGATTTCGCTTCCGAAGAAGGCCACCACGATCGCGAACATCAGCAGCTCGCGTTTGACGAACCGCATGTACAGCGCGATCGCGCCTCCGAGGGCAGCGCCGACGAGCAGCGATCCGCCGATCTCCCAGGCCACGAGACCGAACGAAGGTCCGCCCGATGACGCGGTGGACGGAACAGCGGTTCGCGCAAGCGCGAGGAGCCCGCTGAACAGCAGCACGACGACGATGTCCGCGACCAACACCATGCCTAACGTGGTGCGGGCGACGGGACCCCTCGCGCGCGTTTCGGTGAGAAGGGCCATGACCACCGCCGGGGAGTGCACGATCGCGACGGCCGCGAACAAGGCCGCCAGCACCAGTGTCTCGGGCAGCAGCAACCCGGTCAGGAAGGGGATATAGGCGCGCGCCACGACGAGCAGCGTCATGATCGCCGCGAACGACAGCAACAGCTCCGTGCCGAGCATCGTCAGCAGGGGACGCGCCCGGTCGCGAAGCTCGCTCCACCGGAGCTCGGCGCCCGCGAGAAAGGCGATGAGCGCGACCGCCAGGCGGCTCACCGGCGCGAGGTCGGCGATGGCGTGCAGCGACACGACGCCTAGCGCGGACGGGCCGAACAGCAGCCCGGCCGCCAGATACCCGGTCACCTTGGGGAGCTGTACCGTCGTCGCGATCTCACCGACGGTGTACGCCGCCAGGATCAGAAAGCCGAAGACGAGCAGCGTTTGCGAGCTGACGCCATGTGTCGCCTCGAGCGGACGCAGCAGCTGAATGCCGCCCCAGAGCAGGACGAGGATCAGCGCCCGTCTCACGAGGTCGCTCCTTCGGGCGCAGTGCGCTGATCCTTCTCGAGGGGCGCCACCGCCGAGTGAATGAGCCACGCCGAGCCGAAATCGAGCAGCAGCACGGCGGCAATGGCTGCCGTGAACACGATGCTCGGGACGATGGCGCCCGGATGACGCAGGTACTCGAGACCGAGCGCGAGCGCCAAGGGCCCCTGACCGATCAGCGCCCGACCCCAGTGCATGCCGAGCGCAGGCAGGGTGTTCGTGAGGCGTGCCGCCAGACGAGCGCCCCCCGTCTTCGACATCGCGCGCGCGATCAGGTACAGCACCACGGGGATGACCCATGCGCGCAAGCTGGGCTCCCATGATGCGCCAGCGAAGATGAGCAGCACGAAATAGAACGGCCGCTCCGATGCGTGGAGCGTTCGCACGATCTCTTCGCGATTGGGTGACAGATTCACGAGCGTGGCGCTCATCACCATCGCGGTGAAGATCGGTGACAGGTGGAGGAACACCGCCGCGCCACTGGTGAGGATGATCGCGCCGGCGAGGGAGATGAACAGACGATCTTCGTCGCGCTCCCGACCCAGGAAGAGCTCGAACAACGCACCGCCGACGACACCGATCGCCAGGCTGATGACCACCCACTCCGTGGCCGTCACGGGACGCGCCAGAGCCACGTGTCCCGGATGGCGAAGGGCCAGCAACACGCCGATGGCGACGATACCGACGAGCGCGTCGATCGCGGTGGTGAGCTCCAGCTGACGAAGCAGCGCGACGCGTCGCCCGAGATGTCTGGCGACGACGCCGATCCCCGCCGGCGCGGACACCGCCGCGATTGCGCCGAGCGCGACGGCAGGCGCTACGCCCTCCCAATCGGGCATGCCGAGCCAGAAGTGCATGACGGCGAACTCGACGAGCCCGACGAAGGTGAGCGTCAACAGCGCCTCGCCGAATGCGACGCGATACGACAAAGCGCGCACGCGCACGAGCGACCGGATGTGGAACTGCGTGCCGACGATGGCGCCTACCCACCCGAGAGACAGCGTGATGAGCGGCGAGAAGCCCTCCATGACATCGCTGGAGAGCACGTTCGCGATTTGCGGCCCGAGCAGAATGCCGAGGACCAGATACTCCGCGCCGGACACAATGAGAAACCGCCTCGCGAGCCAGTCGAAGGCGACGTGCGCCGCGAGATACGCGACGGCGACGGCGAGGATGAGGAGGAGTGGTCCGGACATAACGCGGGTCGAGGGCCAAGGGCCAAGGGCCACGGGGAGGGCCGAGGGTGTTCGGCGCTACATAAAGCCCTTGACC
Source organism: Gemmatimonadaceae bacterium (assembly GCA_035650335.1). GTDB lineage: Bacteria > Gemmatimonadota > Gemmatimonadetes > Gemmatimonadales > Gemmatimonadaceae > JAICNG01. The sequence goes on from DASRHU010000080.1 coordinate 27,288, forward strand.
CTCCCCTGGGCCCCTGGCCCGTGGCCCTTGACCCGTTCTCGCGTGAACACTAGCACGTATCCGACGGTACAACTACTCAAATGCGCTCCTCACGTTGTCTCCGTCTCCTGGGGCTAATGCTCCCGGTCATCGTCGCCTGCGCGGACCTTCCGACGCGGGTCGTCGACGCCGCGTCATCGGCCACCATCGATGCGGGGCCGCTCGATGTGCACTTCGAGGCGGCGGCGCGCGAGTTCGGGGTTCCATCGGCACTGCTCAAGGCGGTGGCGTTCGCCGAGACGCGCATGCAGATGGTGCAGGGAACGCAGGAGTTCGAGGGGCTGCCCCCGGCGTTCGGCGTCATGGGGCTGCGCGGAGAGCGCCTAACGGCTGGCGCGGCGCTCGCCGGGGTGTCCGTGCAAAGCGCGCAGACGGATCCGCGAGCCAACATCCGCGCGGCGGCGGCCGTGTTGCGCTCCTACGCCGACGGTCTCGCGCTCGATCGCTCGCGCATCGGCGAGTGGGCGGGCGCGGTGGCGCGCTACTCCGGCATCACGCAACCACAAGCGGCCGCGTCGTACGTCCACGAAGCCGTGTATGGCGTTCTGCAGCGCGGCGCGGACATCGTGGACCGCAGCCGGATCGTCTCGCGCATCCCGCGGGTCGATGCGTCCGTCATCTTCCCCCGTCCCTCGGTGATCACCACCTCGAGCGCGGATTACTCGAGCGCGCTCTGGCGTGCGTCTCCCAACTTCGACGACCGTGCCACTGGCGACGCGGGAACACCGCACATGATCATCATTCACACCTGCGAGGGGAACTACGCCGGGTGCTGGGGATGGCTCGTGAACCCGGCCTCGAACGTCAGCGCTCACTACGTCGTGAACGAGGACGGCTCGGAGATCTCCCAGCTCGTCGCGGAGCCGAAGCGCGCCTGGCACATCGCGGCCACCTACGATTGCGCGCTCAACGGCAACCACGACTGTGGCCGGAACGGGCAGCAAAGCAATCACTTCACCATCGGGATCGAGCACGCCGGGTTCGCATCGCAGACGACGTGGTCGACATCGCAGATCGATGCATCGGCGCGCCTGGTGTGCGACATCGCGCGGGACTGGCGCATTCCGCGCGATCAGCTCCACATCGTGGGGCACGGCAAGCTCCAGCCGTACAACCGCACCGACCCTGGGGCGAGCTGGCCGTGGACCGATTACCTGCGGCGCATTGACCGCCACTGCGTGAACGCGCTCATCGTCGACAGCAACAACGGTGAGAACGATCCGGCGCGCGCGCGCATCGAGATCTCCGGATCGTGGACGGCGTCGTCATCGACGTCCGGATATTACGGGACGGGATATGCGTTCGCCTCGACGCAGGCGATCAGCGATCCGGCGACGTTCTGGTTCTATCTCGACGCTCCGGCGGCGCGAACGATCGACGCCTGGTGGACCTCCGGCAGCAACCGTGCGCCGAGCACACC
>DASRHU010000081.1:0-19137 GCA_035650335.1 Gemmatimonadaceae bacterium
AATCGACGGTTGTCGCGAAAGTGTAGTCGGTGGGGCGCGCCGAGGAAATGTCCGCTCCCACTGGACGGTCGGTTCGAGAGGCGCTAGTCTCGCGCCCATGACCCTGGCACGTACCGTCCTTTTGCGCGCGTCTCGCAGCCAGTGGCTCGAGAGCCAATTCAAGAAGTACGACTTCACGCGCCGCGCCGTCAGGAATTTTCTCCCTGGTGAGGCGCTGGGTGACGCGCTCGATGCCGCCGCCACGCTGACATCCGATGGGTTGGGCTCAGTCATCACCAACCTCGGCGAGCGGGTCACGACGAGAGGCGAGGCCGCGGCGGTTCGGGAGCATTACCTCGGTGCGCTCGACGCCATTCACGCCCGATCGCTGCCGACCCAGCTGTCCGTCAAGCTCACGCATCTCGGGCTCGATGCGGGACGCGACGCCTGTGCCTCCGACGTGGCAAAGCTGGCGACGCACGCCGCGACGCTCGGGTCGTTCGTCTGGATCGACATGGAGGAGTCGCACTATGTCGATGCGACGTTCGCCATCTTCCGCGAAGTGCGGGCGGCTCACGCGAATGTGGGCCTCTGTCTCCAGGCGTATTTGCATCGGACGCCGATGGACATCGAGACGTTGCTGCCGCTCCAGCCGTCGATCCGGCTGGTAAAGGGTGCCTATCGAGAGCCGGCGGCACGAGCGCTCACGCGGCGTCAGGACATCGACGCGGCCTTCCTCTCCATGGGGAGGCGGCTTCTCGACCAGACCGCGCGCGGCCAGGGCACGCCCGTCTTCGGGACGCACGACGGCCGCCTCATCGAAGCCCTTCGCATGCACGCCAGCGGACGTCGGTTGCGGAAGGATGCCTTCGAAGTCCACATGCTCTACGGGATCGCGACGTCGATGCAGCGCGCGCTGGCGGCGTCGGGGGTGAAGGTGCGCACGCTGATCAGCTACGGCACGAATTGGTTCCCGTGGTACATGCGCCGCCTGGCCGAGCGGCCGGCGAACATGTGGTTCGTCGTGCAGAATGCCTTCAGGTAACGCGGCGACCTCGACAACTCCGCTGGTCGTTCGAGCGCTCCGGCCCTTTCAGCGATTCGCGCGAACGGAGTCCTCCGGCGGGGTCGTTCTGCTCATCTGCGCCGCGCTCGCGCTGGCGTGGGCGAATTCTCCGTGGAGCGACAGCTACTTCCATCTCTGGGAAACGCACATCGGTGTGCGGATCGGGGAGCGCACGCTCGACCTGTCGCTGCATCACTGGATCAACGACGGGTTGATGGCGGTCTTCTTTTTCGTCGTCGGCCTGGAGATCAAGCGCGAGCTGTTGGTGGGGGAGCTGTCGACCCCGCGACAGGCCGCGCTCCCGATTGCCGGTGCGTTAGGTGGCATGCTCGTCCCCGCCCTCCTCTACGTCATGCTCAACGTGGGCGGGCCGGGAGCGCGGGGGTGGGGAATCCCCATGGCCACCGACATCGCCTTCGCGCTCGGCGTGCTCGCCCTGCTCGGCCCGCGGGTGCCGATCGCGCTCAAGGTGTTCCTCACGGCGCTCGCCATTGCGGATGACATTGGCGCCGTGCTCGTGATCGCGCTGTTCTACACGAGCGACGTGTCGGTCACGAGTCTCATGGCGGGTGGAGCGATCGTCGCGACGCTGATCGTTCTCGTCGCCATCGGCGTGCGGCGCCCGTCGGTGTTTCTCGGGCTCGGGGTTCTCCTGTGGCTCGCGTTCCTGTACTCGGGCGTTCACGCGACGGTGGCGGGAGTCGTTCTGGCGATGACGATTCCGTCACGCACGCGAGTGAACGAGCGCGAGTTCCTGGCAGGCGCGCGCGGGGCCATCGACGAATTCGACGCCGCCTGTCAGCCTGGAGAGACGGTGCTCACCAATCGTGCGCAGCAGGAGGCGATCGAGGCGCTCGAGCATGCGGCAGAGGACGTTCAGTCGCCGCTGCTGACGCTGGAACACAAGCTCCATCGGGTGGTGGCGTTCTTCATCATGCCGCTGTTTGCCCTCTCGAACGCGGGCGTGGCGCTCGGCGGCGGGCTCTTCGACGCACTCGCCATCCCCGTGACTCTGGGCATCATCCTCGGCCTGGTGGTGGGCAAACCGTTAGGTATCACGCTGTTCGCCTGGCTCGCGGTGCGAATGCGAGTCGCGGCGCTCCCGGAGCGAACGACGTGGCGGGCGCTTCACGGGGTGAGCTGGCTTGGCGGAATCGGCTTCACGATGTCGCTTTTCATCGCCGGCCTCGCCTTCAGCGATCAGAGCCTCCTCGATTCGGCGAAGGTCGGGATCCTCGGCGCGTCGCTCATCGCGGGCGTCGCCGGGTGGTTGATGCTCAAGGCTCCAAGCAAAGAACGAGGACCGAGGACCGAGGAAGTCAGTTGACTGACCACGGGGTGTTGCTTTTCCTCATTTGATCCTGAGGATGATCCACCAGGGCGTCGGCACGCGGTCCTCGAGCGCGGGGTGAAACCGGTAGCGCGCGAGCTCGGTCACGAGGCGGTCGCGATCGAGGTTCGCGGTCGCCGACCGGGCGATCTCGGCGTGCGCGATCGCGCCCGTCGTATCGATCAGCACGCGCAGCGTCAGCATCGCGTCGCCGATGGCCATGAGGTCGGGCGACCTGCTGGTCGAGTCCACGGAGACGCGGGCGCTGTCACGAATCTGGCCGGCGGCGGTCTTTTCGACGGTGGATCGCGCCGGGCGGGATGGCGGGGGCGGGACGCCGCGAACGATCCAGTCGGGTGGCGGAACGAGCTCCGCTTCGCTCTCGGTGATCGCCGCCAGGTTCGCGACGGCAATTGGCTCGATGCGCGCGAGGGCCGGCGGGCAGAGCTCTCGCCGCGCGAGCGTGAGCGCGGCGGACTCCCCGGTAATCGCGAGGAGTCGAACGCCCCATGCGTCGGCCATTCTGAGCCGACGAGCGTGCGCCATGACGATCGCGCGGACGGAATCCGCTGCGCCCGCGGTCATTCTTCGATCGATCACCGCCGAACGATCGACGTGGCCTGACGAGTCGAATCGCAGCGCGATCAGCACGCTGCCCGGTGCTCGAGCGCGAAGCGCGCCCATCGCCCCGGCCGTATCGAACAGCGCCGATGGGTGCGGGAGCTCCGGCGGCTGGAACTCATCCTCGTAGCAGGCCTGCCCCGCGGGCGCCTGCCACCGTCCGAACGCGAGGGGAACCTCCCGCTCCGAGGGACGGGTGTGAGCGCAGGCGGTCGCGACGATGACTCCGAGCGCCGGTCCGATGATCCAGCTCAATGGATGGGCGCGACGGGTTCGCGATGTCACGCTATCGATCCTCAAGGATGAGGTCCCGCGATGTCGTTGCGGTCGTGCCGCCGCCGGTAAAGGTGACTGACACGCGCCATGTTCCTGCCGGCCGATCGCGCAAATCGAGCGTGACGCTGCCGGCCGCCGTGCGCCCTTCCGGAGCATCGGTCTCCCACTCCATTTCGACGGTCTGAGGCTCCGGTCGAAGGCCGAGCTTCTCGGCGAGCCGGCGCGCCCGCGATGCTCGAACCCGCGCGACGCTCACCGATACACGAGGCGTCGTGGTCGCGGGCACCCCGTAGATCTCCCAATAGAGCGTCACCCGGCGATCGGCGCCAAGGCGGGCATCGGGCAGAAGTCGGCGCAGCGCCTCGTCGAATGTGGTCGGCCGCTCACCGGGTTCCAGAAGGAGGATGTCGGAGAGTGCGACACCGCCGCTGAGCGTAAGGGCGCGCACACCCTCGCGAGCGCGTGCCGCCGCGTGAGAGCCGCGGTCGAGAAGCTCCAGGCTGGCGACGTACGCGGCCTGTGGAACCGTGAGCTGGAGAGCGCCCCGCCGCCCCGCCCGCGCGCCGCGCCCGGTGTAGCGGATGCGACCGTCGTCGGCCGACACGACCAGTGCAGCCCCCGACGTGTCACTGAAGAGCGTGTCCTCGCTCGCGTCCCAGGCGCCCACGACGAGCGACGAATCGCCGCGCAGAAACGCGCCGATTTGGTGGCGGAGGGGGCGCATTGGCGCCGCGAAGGGGTGTGCGTAATGCGTGGTAGCGCGCTCACGCGTCAGGTCCCAGCTCTCGTCGGCCACGTCATACGGCGATTCCAGTGCGGCCCCGTCGGGGAAGAAAAAGTACGCGGGATTGGGCTCGTGACCGGTGAGAGCGAAAGAGAACCCGGGTTGCGTCGGAGACCGCTCTGCCGTGCGATCGCGCGACCAGGCAATCGGCCAGGCGTATCGCAACACGATCTCGCGCATGTCCTTGCCCCAGCCTAACGGGTGCGATGCCCGCCACCGGTCGTGGAGCACGGTGAAGGCGTGGCGGGCGAGATGCTCGCTTCGGAGCTCGTTGCCCTCGACGGAGTGCAGCGGGTCAGCGAGCCACCACAGGCGTTCGTCGAGGGCGGCACGACGTTCGCAGGGGGTGTGCCTGACGAGCCGTTCGGCGCTCCCGTCGAGCAGTATCGACGCGTCCGTCCAGCGGCACCGCGTGGAATCCGGCATTGCGGCGAGCGCACGATCGAACGCCTCTTCGGCCGCGACGAAGTCGTGCAAGGTGTGCAGCGCCAGCCCGAGGAGCGCATCGCACCACCACGCGATGTCGCCGTCGATGCATCGATGCGCCGCGTCCACGGCCGCCGTGGTGTCCCCCGCCTCGATGGCGTACCACACGAGGCGGCTTCGAATCCACGCATCGGCCGGCACGGCCCGGGCGGCGAGCTGCAGTGTCTGCAGCAGCTCGCGGCGGGCCTTGGCAATGGCGTCGGGCTCGGCCGGCGGCGGTGTGAGGTCATCGGCTTCGCCAGCCGCATACCGATACCGGCCAATGATGACGTCCCCGGGGCCGCCCGCGGACGACGGCACGTTAGGCATGAGCTGCAGCCGTCGTCGCTCGAAGGCGCGCATCGCGCGTTCCGCATCACGCCTTGGTGCGTCGGATTCCGCGACCGGCGTCACATCCCCTTGCGCGCTCCCCGTGCTGGCGGCGGCGAGGAGCGTGGCGGCGATGAGGAATGAGCGCGCGGCACCCATGCTGCCAACATGAGGGGCGGAACACGGGTGCTCAAGGTGCTTCGATCATGCTCTGGGTGCTCGAGATGATCGCGTCATCCGAGCACCCTGCGTCAGCCTTACGGCCGCCGGATCGTGAGTGGGCCGTTCTGGGTTCGCGCTCGAATCGTCGGGCCGCCGTCGCCGAGGGTCGTCGTGATTCGGCGCTCCAGCGCGTGGCCCATGACGGTGATCGGGAAGGCGATGGACATGGGGCCGTTCGTCGTCCCCGTCTCCAGGCGTGCGTTATACCCCTCGGGAATGTACAGCAGCATCGGTCCGTTCTGCGTCTCGGCGTCGAGACCCGCTCCGTTCCAGCGGGTTCCGGAGAGGCGCACCGAGACGGGACCGTTTTGACCGCGAGCGCGCACGTCGCCGGCGAGATCGCGCAGCGAGATGGGACCGTTCACGGCACGCACGTCGATGTTGCCCTCGACCTGTTCGACCTTGACCGGCCCATTGTGCGCTTCGGCACGAACATCGGTGCGGCGCGGCACGAAGATCACGAAGTTCACATGCCAGCTCGCCTCCCGGTCCGATGACGGGCCCGTTGCGTCGACATTTCCCCGCTCGACGAGGACGCGGATTCGCTCGGCGATCCCGCGTGCCTCCTGCTCGGTCCGGGCGACCGCGCGGATTCGGGCCTGCACGTGCACGCTGTCACGGTCCCAACCGCGGACCGTAACTCCACCATTCTGGTTCTGCTCGCTGACGAGCATGCCTCCGGCCGCCTGACGGTAGCCGGTATTCCTGATCTCACAATGGGGAACGCGACGGGGGTTCTGCTGATCGCGGCAATCCTCCAGCCACTCGGCTTCGTCCTGCTGCGCGAGCAGGGCGGGCGCGGCCGCCAGCAGTGTCGCGAGGAAAAGCATTCTCATTGGACCCTCCATTGGTCGCGCAATCAGACAGCCCAGATCCGCCCAGGGTTTACAGGCGTAAGCGCGTGGGGTCAACGGCCGACCGGCCCTGCCGATGGGGGAGGGCGTGCTCTTTTTCGGGGGTCGGTCGTCTGCATCCAGGAGCCGCACCGTTCGCATAACGATCACCGGAGCCAGGTATGCCTGTCGTCGTCAGCTGTCGCTGCCGGAACACCTACACCTTGAAGGATGAGTACGCCGGCAAGCTCATCGAATGTCCCCAGTGTGGCGCCGTCAACAAGGCGGGCGAGAGCACACTGACCCCGAAATCGCAGGCTGACGAAGCGTTCAACCGGGACATCTTCCTGCTCCGGCAGAAGCACTTCGCCATCAACCAGAAATACCAGGTGTCCGACGAGCAGGGCAACCCGATCCTCTTCGTCGAACGGCCCACCCACTTCTGGCGCCAGGTGCTCGCGCTCGTGGGCGCCTATGGCGTCACGGCCGTGCTGTACATGGGCGCGATGGCGGGTGTAGTGGCGGTCAGCGCCGACGGCGAGAACGGCGTGCCCGGGATGATCGTGTTACTGCTCCTCCCGGTGGTATTCGTTACGGTGGCGATGGCACTCTCGAAGAAGCGCCACGTGACGTTCTACCGGGACGAGGGGAAGCGCGAAAAGCTCCTCGATATTCTCCAGGACAAGAAGATCGAGTTCCCCACGCGAACGTACACCATTCGCGACGCCGCCGGGAAACCACTCGCCTCGCTGAAGAAGAATTATTTGTCGAACATCTTCCGGAAGCGTTGGGTGATGCGCTCGCCCGGCGGGTCGGTGATGTACGTGGCCAAGGAAGACTCGATCATCCTCTCGCTGCTGCGGCGCGTCCTGGGGCCCCTCTATGGACTGCTGCGGACGAACTTCCTCATCACGCGCGGACAGGGCAACACCGTCATCGGCGAGTTCAAGCGGAAGTTCACGATCCTCGATCGCTACGTCCTCGACCTCAGCGCAGACCGCCGCCGGGATTTCGACCGGCGTCTCGCGCTGGCGCTTGGCGTCATGCTCGATACCGGCGAGAGGCGGTAGCGTGAGCGAGCCGGCTGCGCGGGAGCAGCCGATCCGCGTCACGGCCGACATGCTCGATGTCGCGCGTCCCGTGGACACGCGCATCGACTTCGAGCGCGGGATGAGCTACGCGCCAGCGGCGACACTGGCGCTCATCATCGCGCTCGGCGCCATCTTCGCCTGGCAGCTCCAAAGCGGTGCGCTGGCGAGCCGGGAGAGCATCATCGCGGCAGGGGCCCTGGTTCGCGACCACGTGATGCGGGGAGAGTGGTGGCGCATCATGTCGGCGACGATGCTTCACGGCAGCGGACAGCATCTCGTGAGCAACGTCGTCTCGCTCTACATCCTCGGCATGGCCACCGAGCACGCCTATGGCGCGCGCCGGATGCTCCTGATGTACCTCGCGAGCGCGATCGCTGGCTCGCTGTTGAGCATGGCGATGAGCGATGGCCCGTCCGTCGGCGCATCGGGCGCGATCTTCGGGCTCATGGGCGCTGCGATCGTGTTGTTCTGGAGGTATCGCGGCGAGCTGCTCGTGCGCGACAAGCGCATCGGCGTCGTGATCGCCGGTTGGGCGGTACTGACGCTGCTCTCCGGACTGATGGTCCCGATGATCGACAACGCGGCGCATTTGGGCGGACTGATCGGCGGGGCGCTTGCCGCGTGGGGAGTGCGGCCGAAGATCCTGCGTCGCCGCGTCGTTTACCTGTCGACCCGGCTTCGATAAGAGAGTCTATTCGCCTGGCCGAGCCCAGGTGCCGCGCCGCTGCTGGCGCTCTTCGATCCAGCGCCTCGGGTGACCCCACTCGCGAGTCAGGAAATAGCGTGGGGGCTCGTAGCACCCCTCCGCGGTGAGCGCTCCGGGGAAATGCTCGCCCGCGACATCCGCGCGAACGAAGAACGCATTGAGGCCAGTGCGCTCGCAGGCGACGAGCACGTAGCCGCGCTCGGCGCCAAGCTTCTCGAGCGATTTCAGGCTGGCGCCGAAGTAGGACGACTCATCCCATACGGCGTCGGCATCGTAAGGCACCTCCCACTCGTCCGACGGCGGGAAGGCCGCGTTGTACTCGATGACGATGACGCGCGGGCGATAGTCGGCGAGCGCGCGCCAAATGTGCGAGGTGTTGCGGTCGACGTCGACCGACAGCACGTCGAACTCGTTCGGGACGTTTGCGTCACGCATGAGACCGGCAGCGTTCTCGCGTGTCACGAACGACTGAACGAGCCGGAGCTGTCCCGTGTCGAGCTCACGCACGAACTGCGTATTGATCGATCGCACGGCGCGCGGATCGGCCTCGACCCAGATTCCCTTCCAGCCCTTCCACAGCAGATAGGCGGTGTTGCCCTCCATGCCGTGTCCCGCGCCGATCTCCACGAAGAACCGATCGGTCACGCCGATGCGCCGCAGAATCTCGGCGATGATGCCATCTTCCCCGTTCTGCGAGAACACCTGCGCCTCGAAGTGCGCGAGATGGCGTGGATCGGCGTAGCGAGGTGACTGGAGCAGCTGCAACACGTACAGCTCCTGCTGGACGCGACGCCGAGCCTCGTCGGCCGCGCGCCGTTTTCGTTCTTCATGCGAGGGCTTGAACAGGCGGCGGAAGCCGGGGAGTGATCGAAGACTGAAACGCATTGGCTTAGCGGGTCTGGGAACCGCAGAACGCCGCCGACGGCCGCAGAAGCTGCAACGTCAGCAGCATGTCGCGAATGCCACGAATTCTGGACGGCGAAGCGTCACGGACCGGCAACTGGAAGGAGCTTTTGGAACTGCAACTGCCGAACCCTGGCGAACGATCGATATGGCATCTCACCCTGAACCTGCCCCGATAGGTTTCACAAAGCTCTTGGCTGTTGCGTTTCATCCGTGCCGTTTCGCCGTTCAAGATCCGTGACATCCGTGATGAGCTGTTGACGTTGCCGTTGCGGTTGCTGCGCCGTCGTCACCCCGTGTTTCTCAGCCCCTGGGCAACGCCATTTATCGTCGTCCCGATCGCGTCGTCGATCGGGCCGATCGCGGCGGCGTTCTCGCCGAGCTCTTGCTTCCGTCTCAGCAGCGAGATCTGTAGCAGCGATAAGGGATCGACGTACGGATTGCGCAGCGCGATCGACGCTCGCAGCACATCGTTGTCCAGGAGTAGATCCGGCGCATCGCGGATCGTCAGCAGGGCGGCCACCGTGCGACGGAATTCCTCTCCGAGGCGATCGAGGAGCTTCACGTCGCCGCCCGCCCGCACGACATATGCACGCGCGATCTCGAGATCGGCCTTCGCGCACACCATCTCGACCTTTCCCAGAAAGTCATCGAAGAAGGGCCAGACCTTCGCCATCCTCCGCAACACCTCGAGCGTCGCCGGATCAGAGGCGGCGCGGTGGAGCGCGGTGCCGACTCCAAGCCAGGCGGGAAGCATGAGACGAATCTGCGTCCAGCCGAACATCCACGGGATCGCGCGGATGGTGTCCATCCCTTGCGACGACCCTTCCCGGTAGACGGGGCGCGAGCCGAACTGCACGTGCGCCAGCTCCTTCACCGGCGTCGTCTCCAGAAGCATCTGGAAGATCGCCGGATCCTCGTGGACGAGCGTGCGATACACCGGCAGCGCCTCCGCCGACAGTCGATCCATCATCTCACGGAAGCGTGATTCCTCTCCCTCGGCGAGCCCCTCACGCCAGTCGGTGAAGCAGTGCATCAGGGTGCCGGCGACCGTGACCTCCAGGGAACGAACGGCGATCGGAAGGAGCCCGAACTGCTGCGATATGATCTCTCCCTGCTCAGTGATCTTGATCCGCCCGCGCACCGTCCCCGGCGGAAGCGCGGCGAGCGCCCTCCACACCGGCGACCCGCCACCCCGGCCGACGGTTCCCCCCCGCCCGTGGAAGAGTGTAACGTCGATGCCTGACGAGTCGGCGATCTCGGCGAGCGCCTCCTGCGCCCGATACAGCGCCCACGATGCCGGCAGTAATCCGGCATCCTTCGCCGAGTCGGAATAGCCGATCATGATCTCCTGGCGGCGGGCTCGCGCCTCGAGCTGACGCCGATAGACCGGGTCCTCGAGCAGCGAGCGTACGACGTCCGGAGCGCGGTTGAGGTCATCGAGCGTCTCGAACAGCGGTACGACATCGAGGCGCGATTCCGGCGGATCACCCGCCAGGTCGACGAGGCCCGCTTCGCGCGCGAGCAGCAGCACGCGCAACAGATCCTCGGTGCCTCGCGCCATGGAGATGATGTACGTTCTCGCGGCGTCCGCGCCGAGCTCGTCCTGGATCTGGTGCATCACGCGAAAGACGTCGAGCGTGCGCCGCGTGTCGTCGTCGAGTGGCAAGTGCGCACCCACGAGCGGGCGCCGCCCGGAGAGCTCCCGCCGCAGCACGTCGAGCGCGGGCTCCCCCAGCCCCACACTGCTGGCGATCGCCGACACGGCCCTGGTGTGCACGTCGGCGTGATCGCGCACGTCGAGGAGAAAGCCGTGCATGCCATGCGCCTGCACGCGAGCGATCAACGGGTCGAGATGTGCCTCACGAGCGCGCGCGGCTCCGGCTTCGTCGAGTGCGGCGCGCACGAGCAGCAAGTCTCGCTCGAACGGCTCGGCGCTCGCGTACGCCGCGGGCTCGGAGGCGATACGGTTCGCATCGCGCGCCGCGATCAGCCGTCGCGTCGCCTCCAGCCGGGCCGCCACGAACGACAGCTTGAGTCGCACGGGCTCGTGCTTGTTGCGCCGCCGGTTGCTGCGCCAGACGTCGGGCAGCTCCTCGCGGTCCCGCTCGAGCGAGTCCCGCAAGGCTCGGGGTGCCGGCGCGAGCACATCCGAGACCGACAGACGCTCGATGAGCGCTTCCACGTCCCGGCGGTACGCGGCCAGAATGGCGTACGCCGAGCGACGCGCGGCGGCGATGGTGATGTCGGGGGTCACGTACGGATTCCCGTCGCGGTCGCCGCCCACCCATGACCCGAAACGCACCGGCGCGAAGCCGTTGAGCTGGAGCCCGAATTCCTCGATGAAGGCCCGGAGGGTATCGTCCCGCACTCGTGAGGCGGCATCGATGAGGCGACCCTCGAGGTACCAGAGCGCGTTGCCGACCTCATCCATCACCGACGGACGATCTCGCTGCACCTCGGCGGTGAGCCAGAGCAGCTCGATCTCCGCCTCCAGCTCCTCATTGATCTCGCGCTGCTTCCACTCTGGCCCCCGATCGTGCGCCAGCAGCAAGTCTCCGACACGCGCCTGAAGCGCCAGCAGCGTCCGTCGCGTCGATTCGGTGGGGTGCGCGGTCAGCACGGGGCGGACATCGAGCGAGCGCAACGCGCGCGCGACCTCCTCGCCGCTTCGCCCCTGCGCCCGAAGTCGGTGCATCACCCACCGCGACGATCCGGGTTGTGGCTCGACATCCTGCTGCTCCAGATACGCCTCGCGTCGCCGTACGCGATGCACCTGCTCGGCGGTATTGATGAGCAGGAAGAAGAGGGTGAAGGCGCGTGCCACGATCGCGGCCAGCTCGAGGGGAAGCTCGTCAACACGCGAGAGCAGATGCTCCAGCGTCGGCGCGTCGGGTTCCCCACGTCGGCGGGCGCGGCAGGCTCGGCGCAGTCCCTCGACCGCCTGGAACGCCTCTTCCCCCTCCAGCCGGCGAATGACGGAGCCCAGCGTCGAGGCCAGGAGCCGCACGTCGTCGTGGAGCGGAACGTCTTCGGGTCGCGTCGTCTCGGGCGGCATGGTGGGCGAATGCGGAATTCGGACTGCGGATGAGTGTACCTTCGCTTGCGGTTGCGCGACACCATCCGACGGCCGGGAGTGTCGCATCGATTCGACAGCTGCCGCCGCGGCGCCGCGTGCCGCGAGGGCGCTGGAGCCGCATAACACGCAAACATCGGCGTCGTTTCGGGGGTTTTGTGTGGCGCGTCCCTTGCCCCCCTGGGTGGGCCCGCGTAGCCGATCCGCCACAACATCGAGGGTCCATATGACGGCTCGCGCCTCAGAGCGCGTGCAGGTTGTCGCTGGGCAGTTGCCCGCGTCGGAGCGTGTCCTCACGGAGGACGCGCTCGCCTTCGTCGCGCGACTGCACCGCGAGTTCAATCCCACCCGGGAAGCGCTGCTGGCGGCGCGGGTGGAGCGCCAGCGCGAGCTCGATGCCGGGGTGGTGCCGGGCTTCCTCGACAGTACGGCGTCGATTCGGGAGAGCGAGTGGCGCGTCGCGCTTTCTCCGCACGATCTCGAGGACCGCCGCGTCGAGATCACCGGGCCAGTGGAGCGCAAGATGATGATCAACGCGCTCAACTCCGGTGCGAGCTGCTTCATGGCCGACTTCGAGGACGCGCTCTCTCCCACCTGGGAGAACGTGGTCACCGGTCAGGCGAACCTGATGGATGCCGTGCGGCGTACCCTCACGTTCGCCAGTCCGGACGGGAAGACCTACGAGCTCAACGAGGAGATCGCCACGCTGCTCGTGCGGCCGCGCGGATGGCACCTCGTCGAGCGGCACGTCCTGGTGGATGGCCACCCGATCTCGGCGTCGCTGTTCGATTTCGGGCTGTTTCTATTCCACAATGCCCGGGAGCAGCTCAGGCGCGGGACGGGTCCGTACTTCTATCTCCCGAAAATGGAGTCGCACCGCGAGGCACGACTCTGGAACGAAGTGTTCGTCGCGGCACAGGAGTGGTTAGGCATTCCGCACGGAACGGTTCGCGCGACGGTGCTCATCGAGACGATCCTCGCCGCGCTCGAGATGGACGAGATCCTCCACGAGCTCTGCGACCACAGCTCCGGGCTCAACGCCGGTCGCTGGGACTACATCTTCTCGGCCATCAAGAAGTTCCGCCTGCGTCCCGAGACGATGCTCCCCGATCGCGGCCAGGTGACGATGACCGTCCCCTTCATGCGCGCGTACACCGAGTTGCTGGTGAAGACGTGTCACCGGCGAGGCGCGCACGCGATGGGTGGGATGGCGGCGTTCGTGCCGAGCCGGCGAGACGCCAAGGTCAACGAGATCGCGCTCGCGAAAGTGCGCGAGGACAAGCTTCGCGAGTCGGCCGACGGCTTCGACGGCACCTGGGTGGCGCACCCCGATCTCGTTCCCGTGGCGAAAGAGGTGTTCGACGGCGTGCTTGGCCGGAGCGCGAACCAGAAGGACAAGCAACGTCCCGAGGTCGTCCCGAGCGCCAAAGGCATCACGGATGTGCACGTTCCGGGAGGGACGGTCACGGCGAGCGGCGTCAAGAACAACATCAGCGTCGCGTTGCAGTATCTCGAGGCGTGGATGCGCGGCTCGGGCGCCGTCGCGATCTACAACCTCATGGAGGACACGGCGACGGCGGAGATTTCACGTGCGCAGCTGTGGCAATGGCTGCGGCACGGCGCCGATGTCGACGGCGAGCGGTTCACGAGGGCGATGTACGAGCGGATTCGCGACGCCGAAGTCGCGGCGCTGTCCGCCGAGCGTGGTCATACGCGGCTGCGCGATGCCGCGGCATTACTCGACGAGCTCGTGCTCGGCGATGAGTTCGCGGAGTTTCTCACACTTCCCGGCGAGCGGTATCTGGCCGACGGTGGATCCAGCGCCGCCCGGGACATTACGGGAGGGGCGTCATGACGTCCATCGATTTTGCGCGACAGGTGCGGGAGCTGGAGGCGGAGTGGCAGGAGGAGGCGCGCTGGGTGGGCGTTCGGCGCGAGTACACGGCCGAGGATGTCGTCGCGTTGCGCGGCTCCGTTCGCGTGGAGCACACGGTCGCGAAGCTCGCGGCCACGCGGCTCTGGCAGCTGCTGAAGTCCGAGGAGCTGGTGCGCACGTTCGGCGCGCTCACGGGTGCGCAGGCCGTGCAGATGGTGAAGGCGGGTCTCCAGGCGATCTACCTCTCCGGGTGGCAGGTTGCCGCGGACGGCAATCTCGCGGGTCAGACGTATCCGGACCAGAGCATCTATCCGGTGAACAGCGTGCCGGCGCTCGTGAGGCGTCTCAACAACGCGCTCATGCGAGCGGACCAGATCGAGTGGAGCGAGGGGAAGACCGATCGGTCGTGGATGGTGCCGATCGTCGCCGATGCCGAGGCCGGCTTCGGCGGTCCGGTGCACGCGTTCGAGTTGATGAAAGCCATGATCGAAGCGGGCGCCGGTGGTGTGCACTTCGAGGATCAGCTTGCCGCCGAGAAGAAATGCGGGCACATGGGCGGCAAGGTGCTCGTCCCAACCTCGCAGTTCATTCGTACCCTGGTGGCGGCGCGTCTTGCGGCCGACGTCATGGGCGTGTCGACGCCGATCATCGCGCGCACCGATGCCTTGTCGGCGACGCTGCTGACGTCGGACGTCGATGAGAGAGACAAGGTGTTTTGCAGCGGAACCCGCACACGCGAAGGGTACCACGTGGTGCGCGGCGGGCTTGGCTCGGCCATCGCGCGCGGACTCGCCTACGCGCCGTACGCGGACCTCATTTGGTGTGAGACGTCGACGCCCGATCTCGACGAGGCGCGGCGCTTCGCCGAAGGAATTCACGCCGAGTTTCCCGGGAAGCTCCTGGCGTACAATTGCTCGCCGTCGTTCAACTGGACGCGCAATCTCGATGCGAACACGATTGCGACGTTCCAGCGCGAGCTTTCGGCGATGGGCTACAAGTTCCAGTTCATCACGCTCGCCGGCTGGCATCTCATCAACCTGCACACCTTCGAGCTGGCGCGTGCCTACGCGGATCAGGGGATGCCTGCCTACGTCCGCGTGCAGCAGGAGGAGTTCAATCGTGAGGCGGACGGCTACACCGCCACCAAGCATCAGCGCGAGGCGGGCACCGGCTACTTCGACAAGGTGCTGATGACGATCACGCGCGGCGAGGCCTCGACGGGGGCGCTGTCCGGGTCCACGGAGGAGGAGCAGTTTCACGCCGCCTGAGGCGGGCTGCGCCCGCGGGCCAAGGGCCAAGGGCCAGGGGCCAGGGGTGTGGAAAGGCGAACGGCGGCGCAAAGCGCCGCCGTTCGCTCATCTGATGAGCGCGGCTGCCGCGTAGCGGCGCCGCGCCTTTCCACACCCTTGGCCCTTGGCCCCTGGCCCCTGACCCGCTCCTCTACATGCCGTCCCCCGCTTCCTCATCCCCCAACCGCCCCTGCGCGCGGGAGCCGCGTTTGCGGGAGCCGCCCTGCGGCTGTTCGCGGGTGGTCGATTCCCGCTGATCCGAACTGGTCTTCGGCGTACTGCCGGCCCCTCCGTATCCGCTGACGTGCTGCCGGTCGGATCCGCGCATCGGCTCCGAGCCCGAGGGGCGGGACTTTGTCTGGCCGGTGCCCGAGGAGGTTTGCCGCGACGCGTTCCGCGCCTTCGGCGCGCTCGACCGCGACGATTCCCCGCGCCGCGACGAGGTTCCGTGGATACCTTCGCTCGCTTCGGCACCTGCGCCCGTGCTCCGACCATGGCCCACGGCGTCGCCGTGACCGCTCGCCCCTTCGAGAATGCTCCCTTCGAGCCCTTCGCTCACCGGGCGCGTGCTGGGGCCCTTGTAGCCCTCGCCAACGCTACGGTCGCCTGAGCCGGCGGAACGTCCGCGGGGGGAGGCACTCTGGCCTCCGGGACGGCGAGATCCTCCGGTCTGCCCGGATTTGCTGGAGCCTCGCCCGCCCGTTCCTTTCTTGCGCGATCCTGCCATGACGTCCTCCGCGTTAGGCGCCCCCGCCCTCGCGCGGTCGCGCGGGTTGGGAGGGGCCGGCCCAACCCCAATCCGGCAACGGGTATGCCAAGGGCTAAATAGCTTGGCCAGTAGAGGTTGCGAGGAGCCGACCCCGTCACGATCGGCGTAACCCGACCACGCCTAACTCGTCCTTGTTTCGGGACACCCCCACCTCACCCAACACCCCGTGCCCCTACCCCGCCACCGGCTTCGCGTGACCGCAGTGTGCACGTACCTCGAGAGGGGTGCGTGACGCAGGCCCAGGGTGCATCCGGCGAAAGCGCGGTCCTGTCGCGCGACCTCGCCGACTTCCTCATCGAGCTGTCGATCGCGCTGCACAAGAACGCGATCTACCCACCGGGGCACCCGCTGCTCAACGGTGCGGTGGACGCGCTCGCGTTGCGCATCGTGCGCCTCCTCCAGGATCGCGCGACGCTGTCGCTCGGTGTGGCTCGAGAGCAGCTGATCATTGAAGGCGTCGTCACGGCGGCGAACAATTCGCTGCTTCGTGAGCTGGCCCAGCGGCTTCACCGGCATCATCTGGGAGCGGTGAAGTTCCTTCGCGGTGTCGAGCGTGACGAAGTCGCCGACCTGTTGCGAACGATCGCCGCTGACGCCGAGCGAAGTGTCACGCCATTCGGGCTTCGGCCGGCGGAAGAGCTGCGGCGATGGGCGCACATTCGCGCGTTGCCGCTCACGTACGACCAGCTCGAGCTCGCCGGCGAAGCGCCGCCGGATCAGCTCGTCGCTGGACATGGCGAGTCCAGCGCCCGTGCGGCGCAGCTCTGGGTCGGACTCGCGCGCGCCGCGTTGGTCGCCGATGCCCATGCCGAGGGCAATGACGACGCATCGAGCACCGATCCCGTCGTCGTGGCAAAGGCGATCGAGGAGCACCGCCGCGAAGTCGCGTACGACCAGGTGATCGTCGGGTATCTCCTCCAGATCGCGGAGGAGCTCAAGAAGAAGGGAGGCGCCGAGTCGCTCGCGCTGCAGAAGCGTATCTCGACGCTGGTCAGCTCGCTCAATCCGACCACGCTGCGACGGTTGCTGGAGATGGGCGGAGACCTGTCGCAGCGCCGGCGCTTCATGCTCGATGCCGCGCAGGGCATGGCGGTGGACGCCGTGATCGAGCTCGTGCAAGCGGCCGCCGAAACGTCGCAGCAGACGATCTCGCATTCACTCGTTCGCCTGCTCACGAAGCTCGCGACGCACGCGGAGCAGGGAGATGTGGCCGAAGTGCGCGCCAACGCCGAGACGGAGCTCCGGGAGCACGTGCAGCGGCTGATCGCCAACTGGACGCTGGATGACCCGAACCCGGGCAACTACCGTGTCGTGCTCGACCACATCGCCAAAGCGCCGCCCCTCTTCGCGACGAGCGAGCCGGGCGCGACGGGGGCCGAGCCCGAGCGAATCCTCCAGATGAGCCTCGAGCTGGATACGTTCGGTGAGCCGGTGAGGCGCGCCATCGACACGATGCTCCAGCGAGGCGACCACCTCCGCGTCTTCACGCTGATGTCGGGCGCACCCACGGAGAGCCGCGCCGCGGGGTCGCTTTGGCGGCAGTTGGCGTCCCCTGAGCAGTTGCGCGCCGCGCTGCGCGAGACCCAGATCGACTTCTCTCTGGTCGAGCATCTCGTTGGCCGCCTTCGCCTCGCTGCCGCCGAACCCCTTCTCGATGCCCTCGAGGCATCGGAGTCGCGCACGGTGCGTCGAAGGCTGCTCGATCTGATCACGCAGCTGGGTCCGGAAGTGGCGACGCTCATTTTCGAGCGACTGCCTGACGAGCGGTGGTATGTCGTGCGGAACATGCTGATGCTGCTCGCCGATGTCGGCGCGGAGTGTGTCGATGTCGGGACGACGTACGCGCGTCATGCCGATCCGCGGGTCAGGCGAGAAGCGCTCCGCCTCCTCGTGCAGACTCCGTCGGCACGAGAAGCGGCAATCTGCTCGGGGCTGGAGGACACCGACGAGCGAGTGCTTCGAATCGCGCTTCAGGCGGCCGCGGAGCGATGCCCGCTGTCGGCCGTACCGATTCTGCAGCGCCGCGCCGCCGATGGCACGCTCGGCGCAGAGATGATCGCCAACATCGTCGCCGTCGTGGCGTCGGTTCGACGGACGGAGGTGCTCGAGTGGCTAATGGAGTGCGCGGTCGGGGCTGGTCGGTCGGGGCTGTTCGGCCGTCCCCGACTGGCACCGAAATCACCGACGATGCTCGCCGCTCTTTCGGGGCTCGCCCATCACTGGGCACACGGGCGCGGTGTGGGCGCGGTACTCGCTCTCGCCCTCGGCTCGAACGACCCCGACATCCGGAGCACGGTCGGCGCGGTGGAGCAATCCGCATGAGCGAGCCTGTTCGCTTCCTGTCGTCTCTGGCGCACGCACTGTCGACGATGGCGCTCTACAACGAGGGCCATCCGTCGCGCGTGAAGGCGCTCGACAGCTCGTTCGATCACCTCGTCGCCCTGCAGCGACACGACCCGAGTCCACGGTTCTCGTTCCTCGGAGCGGAGGTGATTTACGGCGATCGCGCGCTGCGGCATCTTCGCGAATGGGAATGGGGTGGCCGCCTCGCGGCGGTCGGCATCCAGCGCATCGAGCTGCTGCCCGGCGTGACTCGCGAGGAGTACGAGACGTTCCTCGGGGACGTCGTGGCCCGCCTGACGCTCGCGGCCGTGGATACCAGTGAAGCACGCCATTCGCAGCAGGCGAACATCAGGTACGGCACTGTCGGCGTGCGCAGCACGAGCGGTCTCCAGGCGGCCGGGGACGCGCTGCCGACCGCGACCATCACGTACACGTTGAGCGAAGAGGCCGACGCGATCCGGTGGCTGCATGGTGAAGTGGAGAATCACGGCCAGCTGCCGCTCGTCGAGGCGGAAGCCGTCGTGCGCTCGCTCTCGGTCGCCATGCACGGGGAGAGTCAGGTCGTCATCCCGCTGCTCGAGCTCAAGGAGTTCGACCAGTACACGACGACGCACTCGATGAACGTCTCCGTACTGGCGATGGCGCTGGCGGAGTTCATGGGGCTCGGGAAGCGCGACGTGCGCGCATACGGCGTCGCCGGACTGCTTCACGACCTCGGCAAGGTGCGCATTCCGCGAGAGATCCTCGTGAAGCCCGGACGGCTGACGCCCGAGGAGCGCGCCGTGATGAACCGACACCCCGCGGATGGTGCGCGAATCATTTTCGCGAGTGACAAGCAGCTCGACCTCGCGGCGGTCGTCGCATACGAGCACCACATCATGCTGAACGGCGGCGGGTATCCTGCGCTGCATTTCGGGCGCGACTGTCATCAGGCGAGCCGCCTCGTTCACGTCTGCGATGTGTACGACGCGCTGCGTACCAAACGGCCGTATCGCGATGCGTGGGAATCGGAGCGCGCACTGGAGTACATTGAGTCGCGTGCCGGAACGGAGTTCGACCCGGATGTTGCCCAGGCCTTCTGCTCGATGATGCGACAGCTCGATCGCAGGCTCGTGGTCGTCGATGAAACGACGGCGGTCCGCAAGGCGGAGGAGCCGGCAGCCCCGCCGGCGCCCGCG
>DASRHU010000082.1:0-12737 GCA_035650335.1 Gemmatimonadaceae bacterium
CTGCGCCTCACGACGCGCGGCGTTCGCCTCGTCGAAGAGGCGCGCGCGCTCGAGCGCGAGCGCGGACTTCGCCGCAAGGCCTTGAATGAAGGCGCGCTCATCGGTGGAGAATTCCTGCTCCGTGCGGAAGCTCAACCCCAGAGCCCCGAGGGCGCGCCCCTCCGCGATCAGAGGAACGGCGGCAGCGGCAACGGTGCCGCTCACGCGACGCTCCGCCGTCAGCCGGGGGTACCGCTCGGAGAGCGCGTGATCGTCGCCGAGGAAAATGGGAGCCAGCCCACGAAACGCCTCGCAGAGCGGCACGTCCGCGTCGAGCGGCAGCGACTGCCAGCGCGAAAGAATCTCGGGTGGATAGCCAACGGCGCGCACACGCTCCAGCGATTGGCCATCGGCACTCAGCAACATCATGGATCCGCCGTACGCGCCCACCGCCGCTACGCCCTTGTCCACGATGATGGCCGCGACGTCGGCGGCCGTGACGGCACCCGAAAGTGAGGCCGTCAGCTCCATCGACGTGTGGATGCGCGCCGCGGCTCGCTCGGCCAACGTCGCGCGCTGCTCCACCGAGCGGTTGGCCGCCTCGAGGGCGTCGAGCCGGTGCTGGAGCTCCTCGGAACGCGCTTCCGCCGAAGCCGCGCGCAACGCGGTGTCGTTGACGCGCTGCTCGGCGTCAGCGGCTCGATCGCGCTCGCTCGCAATGACGCTGGCCGCCTCACCGCGCAGGTTAATGCTCGTGAGGATCCACGCGACTTGGCGGGCATAGAGGGCGGCGACACGCTCCTGGCGTGAGGAGAGCTGAAGCGGACGCCTGAACAGCGTCGCGATCACACCGAGCGGTCCCGCGGAGGACATCACGGGAACCGCATGGATTCCCCGCACGCCCGCCGCACGGACGAGCGGCTGCGGCGTGAACGCCGGCTCGATCTCGGCGTCGCCGATCGCGATCGGAGCACGCAACGCGTCCGCCCAGGGGTGCGCGCTGGCGGGGAGGCGCTCCAGCAGCCGTGCATGTTCGGGGGCCAGCCCGGCGGAGGCGACGATCGCGAGCGTGTCGTCGCCGTTGAGCCGCATGAGGATCGCCTTATCGGCATCCTCCAGCGCGGCGAGCGCCGCCAATAGCTCGCCGAGCAGCGCCTGGACATCGGTCCCGGCGCGAAGGCGAGTCAGCAGCGACTCCACGGCGTCTCCCAGGGAGACGTCGTCGTCGGTGCGCTCCGTCGTGGCGAACTGTTGTCGTGCCTCTGCCGTCATAGCCGTCGGGTGGATGGCGCAGCGGCTCATGGACGCACGCCGACACACGACGATGCGCCGGCGTGTGGGGCAACCCCGCGCCGAGCGTCGTCGCTCGCTGGTCCTGAAAACGTACCCCCGTCCGCCCCGCGAGTAAACCGCTTCCCCCGGGCGCGCAACGCCCGCTCCCCCGGGTCGTCTTTTACGCGAGATGCGGACTTACACTTTCGGAATCGCCCTCGCGCTCGTATGCGCAGCGTCGTCAGCGGACGGTCAGGCCGCGGCCGCCGAGGTGTATCGTGACATCGGTAACACCCTGATGCGTCGCGGGCGCACCGCCGAGGCCGTCAGAAGCTACGAGGACGCCTTGCGGATCCGCCCCGACTTCGATGATGCGCGACGAGGGCTGGGTCTCGCGCTGATGAAGCTCGAACGCCACGACGCGGCCGAGCGCGAGTTCCGCAAAGTCGTGAAATCGAGGCCGAACGACGCGAACGCACACTACGATCTGGGGTGTGCACTGTCGGCGCGCGGCAAGCACGAGGATGCGCTCGCGGCGTATCGCGAAGCGCTGCGGCTTCAGCCCGGCCATGCGCAGGCCCGCCTCGCGGTCGTCTCGACTCTCACCGAGCTGGGTCGCGCCGGCGAGGCGATCTCCGCGCTATCCGACGCGCCGCGTTCCGATGAGACGCCGGCCGCCAGACTCGGTCGCCGCGCGCGAGCCGCGCACGCCGCGGGAAAGCACGCGGAAGCCGTCCTGTTCTGGACGCAGGCGCTCGAGGCCGATCCGGGCTACTTCGACACTCGTGAGGCAGAGCGACGGATGTGGGACGCGAGCATCGCCGCGCTCTCCCCGCGCCCGCCCGTCACCTCATCGCAGAGTCCTCGCGGGCGTTAGCGTTTCTCCTGCGACCGGTCGCGCGACTTTTCCTTCACGTCGGCCGCATGCACCGGAGTCCCCGCGCGGTCGGCGATCTCCGCGGGCACCGGAGCAAGGTCGGCCAGGGCGGGTCCATTGAGGACGCGCCCCTCGGCCGTGAAACGCGAGCCGTGACAGGGACAGTCCCACGTTCCCTCCGCCGTGTTCCAGTCCACGACGCACTTGAGGTGGGTACACGTCGCGTCACGCAGATGCAGCAGGCCGTTCCCGTCGCGATAGGCGGCGACCTTGTGCGTCCCCATCCGCACGATCCGCCCCTGACCAATGGGCACGTCGTCGAAGGACGACTCCCCGGGCGTGATCCAGTCGCCGTATTGCACCGCGACGTTGAGATTCTCCCTGAGAATCCGCGTCACTGATCCAAGGGACGTCCGCTTCGGATCATACAGCGTCTCCCACGGATTCTCCCTTCCCTGGGCCAGATCGGCGAGCAGCATCCCCGCGATCGTGCCATGCGTCATTCCCTGCCCCGAGTCGGCGGTCGCGAGATACACGTTTTCGGCGCCATCCGGGTTCCTGCCGATCATCGCGAATCCGTCGGCTGGCTCCATGATCTGACCCGACCACCGATAGTCGATGGACTCGACCATCGGGTATCGCCGCCGCGTCCACTCCTCCAGCCGCCGAAAGCGATCGGTCGCATCATCCTTTTGACCGGTCTTGTGATCTTCCCCACCGACGATGAGGACGTCGCTCGCGTCGTCGAGCGGGGTCGTGCGCACGTAGATGTATGGATCGTCGGTGTCCCACACGAGCGACCGTGCAACCGAGCCCTTCGGAATGCGTGCGCCGATCACGAACGTGCGATACGGCGCCATCTTGAGGTGGGTGACGACGTAGTCGCTGACCGGCGAGTTGGTGGCGACGATGACCGATCGCGCGGTGACCTCGTGACCCTCGCGGGTCTTCACACGGGGGCGGCGCGGGCGCCCTTCCACGGAGTCGACGTGCGTTCCCGTGAAGATGCGCCCCTTCTCGCGAACGATCGCGCGGGCGACGCCCGCGAGGTACTTGAGCGGATGAAACTGTGCCTGACGAGGAAACTCCAGACAGACGCCGGTGTCCCACGGCAAATCGGGAGCGCGGTCGAGCTTGCGGGCGTCGGTCAGGCCGGCGCGCTGCGCCGCCTCGAGCTCGCGATCGAGGAAATCCGGCGAATGCATCGTGCCGAGAAAGAGATACCCCGGCACGCGGGCAAAATCGCACGCGATGTGTTCCTCGCGGACGATTGCCTCGATGCGATCGATCGCCGCCATGTGACTCGCAGTGGACTCACGCACCGCCGACTTGCCATGCACACCCTCGAGCCATTGAAATCGGTCATCGAGCACGGCGGTGAGATGCGCGGTCGTGCGCGACGTCTCGCCCCCGCACACCGGGCCGTCGTCGAGCACCACGATATCGACCCCTTCTCGGGCCAAAAGATACGCAGCCGTCAATCCCACGATCCCGGCGCCGACGATGCAAACGTCGCACGCGAGGTCTTCCTCGAGGGGCGCGAAGGTCGGCATCTTGCTGGTGTCCATCCACACCGACACGGTGTTTCCAGAATCGCTACGCATGATCGCAGCCCCGGTTGGAGTCGCCACAGTGTTCGGACCAACGAGACGATGGGCATGGGGTATGCCAGCCACGACACACGCGAATGATTGCATCACCTGACACTCTCCACGATCCCGGATCCGCACGCGCGGCGCTTCGCCTTCGCGATGTGGAGCCTCCATGGCGTGCGGAAATTCGCTCGCGAGCTCGGAGAATTCGTGTCGGCATCTCGGCGTGGACCGAGCCAACGCTCGTGAAGCCGGGCGTTTTCTACCCGCCGGGGATCAGGAGCGCGGAGGACCGGCTCCGGTATTACGCCTCCCGCTTCAGTCTGGTCGAGGTGGACTCCACCTACTACGCGCTCCCCGCGCGGCAGATGGCGGAGCTCTGGATGGAGCGCACGCCGGATGACTTCGTGTTCGACGTGAAGGCGCATGCGCTCATGACCGATCATCCGACCGAGACGAAGCGCCTCCCGAAGGATCTCCGTGAGATGCTGCCGGCCGACGAGGTGAAGAAGGCGCGCCTGTACGCGAAGGATCTGCCACCGGACGTTCTCGACGAGGTCTGGCGGCGCTTCCGCGACGCGCTGGAACCACTGCACTCGAGCGGCAAGCTCGGTGTCGTGCTCTTCCAGTTCCCGCACTGGTTCGTTCCCTCGCGCGCCAACGCCGACGCGTTGATCGCGGCGCGCGAGCGACTGGACGGGCTGCCCATGGCGGTGGAGTTTCGCCACCGCTCGTGGCTCACCGGACGCATGGCCAAACGCACGCCCGAATTCCTGGCGGACAATGACATCCCGATGGTGATCGTCGATGCGCCGTCCGGCATGACGAGCAGCCTTCCCGCGACGCCGCTGGTGACGTCGACGCAGCTCGCGATCGTGCGTCTCCATGGGCGGCGGAGTGAGACGTGGGAGGAGCGAAACGACATCGTCTCGGAGCGGTATCGCTATCTCTACGACGAGGGCGAGCTGACGGCGTGGGTGGATCCGGTGCTCGAGGTGTCGGCCCAGGCGCGGGAGACGCACGTCGTGTTCAACAACTGCTACGGCAACTACGCGCCGACGAACGCCATCGAGTTCTCGGCGCTGCTCTCGGCGGCCTCCGCCAAGACGGACGACTGACCCATGAGTGAAGTCCTCGAACGGCGCGCCGTCTCTCGAAAGACCGCCAACGACGGCAAGCACGAGATCACGGCGGAGACCGCGGCACGACTGCGCACGGTGTCAGGGCCGCTGTCGGTGCTCGTCGATGGGCGCCGCGATACGGCGCGCGTCGTCGCCATGCCATGCACCTGCCGCGCGGAACAGCACGAGCACTGGTTCCTCGAGGCGAGCGCCTTGCGCACGCTCGGTCCAGGCCACGAAGCGACGACGATTCTTGCCGACGACGGGCGGACCGTCGAGATCCGGACGACGGTTCGTTAGGCCCCCATCGACGGGTGAACGCTCTCCTGCGGTGGGAAGCTGTGCCGCGGCATCTCCACGCCGGCATCGCTGTCGGCCATTCCGTGTTGGCGCGCCAGCAAGGCCTCGGCTTCCCGCGGCGGTACCGGGCGCGCGCACGCGTATCCCTGGAGCATCCGGCATCCCAGCGACTGCAGGCGGCTTCCCTGTGCCTCCGATTCCGCCCCCTCGGCGATCGTCTCCATTCCCAGCCGCGTGGAGAGATCGACCACCGAACGCACGATCTGCTCGCAGTCGGGCGCTTCCAGCCGGCTGACGAAGTAGCGATCGATCTTGATCGCTGAAATCGGGAAGCGATGCAGGTAGCTGAGCGAGGAGTAGCCGGTGCCGAAATCGTCGAGGTGAAGGCGCACGCCGAGCGATGCGAGCTCCCGGAGCGTGCTGAGGGTGGCGTCGGCGGTGTCGATGAAGAGACTCTCCGTGATCTCCAGCGCGAGGGACCTCGGCGGCACCCCCGCCTCACGAAGGGCGTCGGCCACGGTCGCGGGCAGTCGCGGTTGCGCGACTTCTCGCGGCGAGAGGTTGACGCTCACCGTCAACGGGGGGTCGGAGGGGTAGTCGCGCTGCCACTGTCGCACCTGCGCGAGCGCCTCACGAAGCACCCATCGACCGAGCGCTGAAATCGTACCGCTCTCCTCGGCGAGTGGAATGAACGCCGCCGCGTTGAGCAATCCGCGCTGCGGGTGCGCCCACCGCGCCAGCGCCTCGAAGGCGACGATGCGCCGCTCGGTGGCGGTGACAATCGGCTGGTAGTACACCCGCAGCTCGCCTCGGTCGAGCGCGCGCCGCAGATCGCTCTCCAGCTCGAGCCGCGCGCGCTCGGTGGCGCGCGATCCGGTATCGAAGATCTCGTAGCGCGCCTTGCCGCTCGCCTTCGCGCGGTACATCGCCAGGTCCGCATTGCGCAGCAGCTCCTCGTGCCCCTCGAGGTCCGCCCCGCCGAACGCGATCCCGATACTCGCGGTGACGACCACCTCACTCGAGTCCCCGGGGAGCGGGACGTGCAGCACCTCCTGCATCCGCTCGGCAATGCGCGTGGCGTCGGTCGGATCCGTGAGGTCCTCCAGCAGGACGGCGAACTCATCGCCTCCAAGGCGCGCCAGGACGTCACCTGGACGCACGCATCCTTGCAGTCGCCGGGCAATGCTCGTCAGCAGCCGGTCCCCGGCGAGGTGGCCCAGGCTGTCGTTCATCTGCTTGAAGCGATCGAGGTCGAGAAAGAGCAGCGCGAGGGCACGGTCGGGGCGGCGCTGAATCCGGGCGACGGCGCGCTCGAGTGCTTCGAGGAAGCACGCGCGATTGAGCAGGCCGGTGAGCGCGTCGTGCATCGCCGCTCGACGAAGCTCCTCCTCGGCCTTCTTCCGCGCGCTGATGTCGGTCATCGAGCCCGCGAGCCGCGTCGCTCTCGCGCCGGCTTCGCGAAGCACGAGACCGCGGACGAGCACCCATCGCCACGTTCCATCGGCGTGTCGGATGCGATGCTCGTTCTCGAGTCGAGGGGAGGTGCCCGCGACGTGGGCATCGATGTCGGCGCTCAGACGAGGCGCATCATCCGGATGCACACGATCGAGCCACTCCCGGGCGAGCGGCAGCAGCGAGGTGTGCTCGAGCCCCAGCATCGCGCGCCATCGTGGGGAAAAGTCGCAGCGGTTGCGCGCGAGATCCCAATCCCACAGACCATCGTTGGCCGCGAGCGCGGCGAGCGCGTAGCGCTCTTCGCTCTCGCGAAGCGCGTGACGCGCGCGCTGCAGCTTGTTGTCGAGACGCGCCATCTCGAGGGCGCGTCGAGCCCTCACACGGCGCTGCCTGACGAGCCACAGGGTGAGCGGGACCGCGGCCCCGAGGGCCAACGGAAGGACCAGCAGCGACATCGTCCCCACCTCTCGTGCGAAGGGGCGTCGGCCGCGGATGCGACCCCTTCGTCGCCTCCCTCGCACCGGCCTTCACGCTCTCTGCTTCGCGAGAATCGTACCCTCGACGGGCGTGCCGGTTCGGCCGACGACGCGAGTTACTCTCCTGACGTGACGATGGTCACGCGCGTCACACCCGTTAGGTGGGCTTCGGTCAGGAACACCCCGAAGCGGGCCGCCGTCGAACGTCGGCTGTCAGAATTCAGACTGCCGCGCGTGCCCGTCGCACCTTCTGACTTTGACATCTTTAGCCGAACGCTTCGGGGTTCGTTTCGGCGTGTCCGGTGGGCGCGATGTGCTCGATGACACGCTCGATGGCTCCCGGGTCGAAGAGCGGCCGCCGATGGCCGAGCCCGGGCATCGCGTGCAGCATCGCCCCGCGCCACGCGGTCGCCAGCGCTTCGGCCTGCGCGAACGGCACCTGGCGATCGGCGGGATCGTGCAGGATCATCGCGCGCGCCGTGAGCATCCGGGCCGCGGCCACGCCATCGATCGCGCGCACGGGCATGCCGGCCCGCTCCTCGACCCGGGCGATGAGCCCGTCGTATCGCTCCGCCGAGAAGGCGAGCAGCTCGGCGAGGCGGCGGAGAAACAGCCACGGCTCGGCGACGGGGGCGATCAACGCCGCCGACGAGGCCTCGAGCTCGTCGCGCATCGCGAGCACGGCGGCCGCCGCGCCTAACGAATGCCCGACGAGGGCATCGGGCGTCCCGGTGGCGTGGGCGACGGCGGCGAGCGCGCGCGCCATTTCCGGAAGCGTCGTCGTCATCCCGGTGGAGCGCCCATGGGCGGGCATGTCGAAGATGGTCACGCGGCACCCGCGCCGCGCCAGCGCGCTCGCCATGGGCACCATGTCGCGCGCCGTCCCTTCCCACCCGTGCGCGAGCAGCACACGTGGACCGGCGCCCCAGGTCCAGGCGGCAATGCGCTTCGGGCCGAGTCCGACGATCCGTGACCGCGCCGCGGCCGGGATGCGCGGCGCGTCACGGTGCTTCAGGCGCCGCGGAAAGCAGAAGAGCGCCGCGGCCTGGCGCTCGGCGACGCGCGGCGCCGTCCGGGCGAGGGCGATGAAATACGCGCGGAGGAGGGCGGCGTGGGCGCTCGATAATCGAACACCCGTGCGTTTCCTGCCGCGGCCATTCGGGCGTGTGCTCGGGGTCATGTGGTCCTAACGCGTCGTGCGGGGCGGGCGTTCTCGATCACTGCCTCGAACGCGTCGCGCGCGCGCCGCCGGGCGCGCGGGTCGCGCAGGAGCCGTCGCGCGTGGTGATAGCCGAGAACGATCCCGTAGAGCTGGAACGCGAACAGCGCCGGATCGACGTCGGCGCGGAAGTGGCGCTCCTCGATCGCGATGCGAACGGCCCGCGCGAGGGTTTCCGACCATTGTCGCTGCACGTCCACGAGCATGTCGCGCGCGGGCCCCGGCTGGTCGTCCAGCTCGATCGCGGCGGCGGTGAGCATGCATCCCCCCGGGTTCGACTGGTCGTCGATCCAGTCGAGCCAATGCGTGAAGAGCGCGCGCACCCGCGGCTCGCCGCGATCCGCGCGAAGCGCCGGGGTGAACACGCGCTCGCGAAAGCGGGCGGTCGCGAGCTCGAGGACGTCGAGCTGCAGCCCTTCCTTCGAGCCGAAGTGGGCGAAGAGCCCGCTCTTCGACATCCCGTTGCGCTCCGCGAGGCGACCGATGGACAGCCCCGCCAGCCCCTCGGTGCTGGCCAGCTCGAACGCCGATTCCAGGATCCGCTCGCGGGTCGCCTCGCCCTTGCGCATGGTCAGAATATGACGAACGATCGTGCTTTTCCGCAACTCCCCGTCGGGGGAATGCGGACGCGGCCCGCGGCGGGAATCCGACTGTTTCAGAGCACGCGCCCTCTATCCTTCGGACAGCGGGCCAGCAGGAAAGGTCGAGGTGCCGCGCGGCCACGCGAACGCCAAGGAAAGAGTATGGACTACACCGTCGGGCTCGGAACCGGCGGGACGCTGACCGGCATCCCGCCGCTCGGCACGGCCACCCAGCGCGAGGGGCTGCGCGGCCTGCGGGCAACCATCGACCGCGCGCCGATCGGCATTGCCCACCTCGACCGCGAGGGCCGGTTTCTCCTCGTCAACGACGCCTTCTGCACACTCCTCGGCTACGACCGCGACGAGCTCCTTCGGTGTACCGTCCAGGACATCGCCATCTGTCTGGACCCGCCGCGATGCGCCAGCGCCAGCGCGCAGATCGCGGCCGGCGAGATCGCGTGCGACCGCCGCGAGCAACAGCTCGTGCGCCGCGATGGCTCGCCCGTCTGGGGGCGTGTCACCATCTCCGCCGTGCGTGACGGCAATGATGACTTCGCCTTCTTCCTCTGTGTCGCCGAGGACATCGCCGAACAGCGCGCGATCGAGCACGCGCTCCGCGAGGCGCAGGAGCGGCTCCAGGCGGCACTGACCGCATCGAACACGGGAACGTTTCGCTGGGACATTCGCGCCAGCTCCCTCGATCTCGACGAGAATCTCGCCGGCCTGCTTGGCGTGCCGCCGGGAGCGGTCACCGATTCACTCGAGGCATTCGCCGCCCTCGTGCATGCCGACGACCGCCAGCGGGTCATTCAGGCGGTCTGGGCATGCGCGGGCGAGGGCGCGGATTTCGACCAGGAGTTTCGCGTCGTCATCGATGGCGATGAACGATGGATCTCCGCCAAGGGAAAGGTCATCAGCGACATAGAGGCCCGCCCGCTGTACATGACCGGCGCCTGCACCGACGTCACCGACCGGCGGCGCATGGAGGACAGCCTTCGAGAGAGTGAAACCCGCTTTCGCTCGCTCGCCAACGCCACGCCCCAAATGCTGAGTATTGGCTCCAGCGATGGGCGCCGGTCGTGGTTCAACGACCAGTGGTTCGACTTCTCGGGACTCGGGCTGGACGAGCTACGCGACTACGGCTGGCACCGGCTGCATCATCCGGAGCATCTGAAGCGTGTGCTGGCGGGGCAGCAGGAGTGCTTCGCCCGCGGGGAGATCTGGGAGGATACGTTCCCGCTCCGACGGCATGACGGCGTCTATCGGTGGTTCCTCGCGCGGGCCGTACCGATCAAGCATCCCGATGGCCGGATCGTCCGATGGCTCGCCTCGCACACCGACGTGACCGACGCACGCAACGCCGAGCAGGCAGTCCGTGAAAGCGAGGCCAAGCTCCGCCGCATCGTGGAGTCGGGGATCGTCGGCGTATTCTACTGGACGCTCGCTGGTGCGGTCACCGACGCGAACGACCAGTTCCTGCGCATGCTGGGCTACACGCGGCGCGAGCTGGAGGAAGGCTCCCTGAGCTGGCGGTCGCTCACACCTCCCTCCTCGCACGACGCGGACGTCACCAAGCAGCGAGAGATCACGGAGACAGGCATTGCGACTCCGTGGGAAAAAGCCTTCTACGCGCGAGATGGTCGCGAAGTACCGATGCTGGTAGCCGCGGCGATGCTCGAGGGGTCCGACGATCGCGGAATCGCCGTTTGCCTCGATATCAGCGCCCGGAAGGAGGCGGAGACCCAGCGCGAGCGCCTGCTCGCGCGGGAGCGCGAGGCTCGCGCGCAGGCCGAGCGGGCGATGCGGGTGCGCGATGAAGTGGTGGGGTTGGTCGCGCACGATCTGAGAAATCCGGTGCACACCATCACGATGGGCGCCGCTAACCTCGCCGATCTTCCCCTGACCGAGGAGCAGCGCGCTCGCCAACTCGGCGTCATCCAGCGCGCGGCGCGAGCGATGGATCGGCTGATTCGCGACCTGCTCGATGTGACGCGAATCGAGTCCGGCACCTTCGCCATTCAGCGTGCACCGCTCCGCGTCGAGACGCTCGTCGTCGAGACCCTCGAGCTCTTCGAGCCCGAAGCCAAGGCAAGGGAGGTGGAGCTGAGATACCTGGCGACCGGTGACGTCCCGCTCGTGAGCGGAGATCGCGACCGACTCACCCAGGTGCTCTCGAATCTGCTCGACAACGCGCTGAAGTTCACGCCGCCTCACGGGCGTATCGAGGTGCGCGCGTCGCAGTTAGGCACTGAGGTTCAGATCGCGGTGGCCGACACCGGGACCGGCATCGCGCCGTCGCACCTGCCGCACGTATTCGATCGCTTCTGGCAGGCGGATCGAACGAAGCGCGGGGGCGCCGGGCTGGGACTCGCCATCGCGCAGGGCATCGTCGAAGCGCACGGAGGACGGCTCTCCGTCGAGAGCGAGCTCGGGCGCGGGACGACGTTCTACTTCACGCTGCCTCAGGCCGCGGCGTGATCAGGAGAGGCTGAGAGACTCGGTCCGCTCGGCCCTTAGCGCCCCGGCTGTGTGCGTAACCGCTCGAGCACGGCGTCGTCGTCGCGCGCCTCGTCGGTGGGAACCTCGATGTACACGCGGTTCCCCGACGCCGGCGTGCAGCCCAGCCGCATACGCCCGCGAAGGTCGGGGTAGTTCGGGTCATCCGTGGCGCGCCAGCTCAGAAAGCCGATCGTCCAGGTCTGTCCCGTTTGTGCGTCTCGCAAGACGCGATCGATGTCCTTCATGGCTTCAATCCTTCCGTCAGTCTCGTGTCGAGGATGCGGGGAAACGGCTGCTTCAAGATAACGAATGGGACGCGCGTTACCGCCGCCACGACGACATCCGCTCTCCCAGTGAACCGGGGTCTGACTACGCGCGTGAGCCGCGTTCCGATGCCAATGCGCCGGTACTCGGGGAAGGCCGACCGAGAGCGCGCACGGCGTCGGCGTTCCACGTCTCGAGCGGGACACTCGGGTCGCGCGGCCCTTCCTCGCTGAACCGCTTGAGCCCTGCCGCCTCCATCGCCAGGTAGCGATGGTTGAGGTCCGCCATCTTCTTGCCCATGACGCCGCCCAGCAATCCGTCGAAGCGCAGTGCCAGCGTAACGCGAGCGCCGAGCGGCGCGGGCTCGACGCTGTGTCGCGCGTACACGAGGATGATTCCCGGTATCCCGCTCGACCAGGTGAAGCTCTTCCCGGGCTCGAGCGCGGTGATCTTGAACTTCGCGGGAGGGAGCTCGGGCTGCCGGACGATCGCTCGGCTTCCAACGGCAATCGATTTGTCGAGCAGATCGACGCTCGTGACCGACGGCGTCCACTCGTGCCACCGTTCGCCGTCGGACAGCACCTCCCACACGCGCTCGGGCGATGCCTTGATGTCGACCGAAATGCTGAAGTCTCTCATGGGTTCAAGCTGCAAGAGGGCTCTTCCGGCTACAACGCCGCTGCTACGTAAGCGAAAAACGGAGTGTGGACGTTCCACGTCACCGTGAAGGAGTATCCCGGGAGCGCGCCGCGCGTCGCCAACCTCGAGCTCGAGTCAACAGACTGGGATATCGCGGTTCACCGTCGTCGCCGTCCCAATGTCGCTCTCCACAGGCCGTAGCGCCGAGCGTGGCGCCAAACGAAAGGCCATCCGATGCCGGATGGCCTAACTCGTTGTCATTGGCCATAGCAGGGGCGGGACTCGAACCCGCGACCCCGGCATTATGAGTGCCGTGCTCTAACCAGCTGAGCTACCCTGCCAGGAATCCAAAACGGCCGGCCCTCGCGGACCGGCCGTCTTCATAGCGGGGGCGGGATTTGAACCCGCGACCTTCGGGTTATGAGCCCGACGAGCTACCAGGCTGCTCCACCCCGCGATAGTG
>DASRHU010000083.1:0-3988 GCA_035650335.1 Gemmatimonadaceae bacterium
CGGCACGGCGATGTAAAGCACGAGCGCGGTGGACCCATGACGCAGGCGGAACTGCCGCAGGTCGTCGAACGTCGGCTGGCCGTAGTCCGCGAGATCGATGACCGCCGCCGTGACCGGCGCCGACTCACACATCTCGAGGAACTCTCGCCACCCGTGGGCGACCGCGAGCTGATGCCGCTCGCGCAAGGCGGTGCGCAGGCGGGTCTGGCGTGTTTGGTCCGACAGCAGCGCGGTGACGATCCCCATCCTTCAGGTCCTGCTCCCTCGAGAAAATTGCGAGCGTTTCCTACGGGGGATTGACGGGTGGGAGGCCGCGCCGTCACGCGGCGCGATCGATCGCGGCGATCGTGACGATTCGGCGAGCGCGGTGACGCAAGGGATTCGCTGACGAAGGTCGCGGGTTTCGCCTACTGACGCGTCGGAGGGGTGCCGCATAATTGCCGATGACACGAACGGTGCAGGTGTCAATCGGCTTCGGGCGGACGAAGCCGCCCGGGAGGTGCCGTATGGACGGCATGACCCTCTTCCTCATCCTGCTCCTGGGTATGACGATCCCCATCGCAGCGGTGGTGATCGCGATCCTCGTGGAGGCAGCAATCGTGGGATGGTTCGCTGCACGGACGGCCTACCGTGGCGTGACCGCCTGGAGGCACAGCACGCCCACCTGACCGGCGCGCCGACGCAGACGAACTACACGCCTGGGGGGACGGCAGCCATGTGGTGGCGCTGTCCCCTGGTCACTTCTGGCAGTCATCCTGCAATCGAGGCATATTCCGCGTAATTCGTCCGGCCACCGGAGTATGCTGATGTCGCTCTCTGCCGCCTCCCAGAACCTCCGCCACACCCCCTTCCACGACATCCACGCCGCCCTCGGCGCCAAGCTGGTGCCCTTCGCCGGCTACGAGATGCCCGTGCAATACCCTACCGGGATCACCGCCGAGCATAAGGCGGTGCGCGAGGGGTGCGGGCTGTTCGACGTCAGCCACATGGGCGAGTTCATGGTCCGCGGCAAGGACGCCGTTCCCTTCGTCAACTACGTGACGTCGAACGACGTCGCCGCACTGGAGGAGGGACAGGTCCAGTACTCGACCATCCTCAACGAGGGCGGCACGATCGAGGACGATTGCCTCGTCTACCGCTTCGCCGACCGCGTGATGATGGTCGTCAACGCGTCGAACCGCGAGAAGGATTTCGAGCACATCTCACGCTACGCGTCGCGCTTCGAGGTGACGCTCGATGACATCAGCGACGATGTCGCCCTGCTCGCGCTCCAGGGACCTCACGCGGAGAAGATTCTCTCGCGACTGACGAAGACGAAGCTGGGCGACATCGAGTACTACCATTTCGACGAAGGCGACGTCGCCGGAATCCCGACCGTCGTCTCGCGCACCGGCTACACCGGAGAGGACGGCTTCGAGCTCTACTTCCGCCCCGAGTTCGCCGCGAAGATGTGGGACGCGCTCACGGAGAAGGAGGACGTCACGCCGGTGGGACTCGGCGCTCGCGACACGCTCCGGCTCGAGATGGGCTTCGCCCTCTACGGCAACGACATCGACTCGACCACCACGCCGCTCGAGGGCAACCTCGGCTGGCTGGTGAAGCTGAAGAAGGGTGACTTCGTGGGACGTGACGCGCTCGTCAGGCAGAAGGAGCGCGGGCTCGAGCGCAAGCTCGCCGGCTTCGTGATGCGCGACAAGGCGTTCCCGCGCCACGGCTATCCCGTGTTCCACAGCGGCCAGCAGCACGGCCTCGTCCGCAGCGGCACCGTGAGCCCCACGTTAGGCATCGCCATCGGCACGTGTTATCTCCCGCCCGAGGCGGCGAAGGAGGGCACGGGGATCGAGGTGGAGATCAGGGGGAAGCGGGTTCAGGCTGAAGTCGTCAAGATGCCGTTCTACAAGAAGGGGAGCCACAGGTGAGAGGGCGATCGAAGATGATCGAGGACGGTCGAAGGCGGGCGACGGGCGCCCCGATCGCGATCGCTCTGCCCGTCGATCGCCCTCGATCGCCCTCGATCGTCTTCGATCGTCCTTGCGAATAGCGCTCCTCACCACCTCCGACGCCGGCGCCCGCGGCGAGCGCGCCGATACATCGGGCGACGCGATCGTCGCCTGGGCGAAAGCGCGCGGCAGCGAGGTGGTGGCGCGCGAGCTCGTCCCGGACGACACCGTCGAGATCGTCCGCCAGCTGACTAGGTGGGCGGATGCCGATGAGACGGACGTCATCCTCACCACCGGTGGCACCGGCCTCTCCCCGCGCGACGTCACCCCCGAGGCGACGCGCGCGGTGATCGAGCGCGACGCGCCCGGGATCGCCGAGCGCATCCGCGTCACCTGCATGACCTCGTTCCCGCGGGCGGCGCTCTCGCGCGGCGTCGCCGGCGTGCGCGCCCGAACGCTGATCGTGAATCTCCCCGGCTCCCCCGGGGGCGTGCGCGATGGACTCGCGGCGCTCGAGCCGATCCTCGACCACGCGATCGACATCCTGCGCGGCGAAGCCACGGATCACGAGTCCGCCAGGGCCCGATGAGGCGGCGCACGGCTCTCACGCTCGGGACGGGTATGCTCCCGCTGCTCGCGGTCGCGTGCGCAGTGATGAGCAAGGAAAGACGTGCGCTCGGGAACGCGAGCGCCTGGATTCACGGTGTGAGTAGCGTTCCCGACAGCGTTCGTCTCTACATGGCTGCCAATCGCTGGGCGACCGACATGATCGAAGACGCCCTGCTTGGCCGTCGTCGAGCGCCAGACTGGTTCGACACGACGTTCGCGGTTTATTGGCTCTCCGACAGTGGACGCCGCAAGTACCTGCGGACTCTTCGACACTTTGCCGGCCACCCGAATGAGAACGTGGCGAGCTTCGCCATCTACGGGTTGGTGCGCTACAGCGGTGACCGGGCAGTCCGGGCGCGCTTGCTGGAGGTGGACAGAACCGCTTCGAAGAGAGTGCGCAACAGCATGGCGGGGATGTTGGCACTCGCGAACGATTCCAGCGCCCGCAATCTGCTCGGCGCGATCAGCCTACGCGACCTTTCCCCCTATACGATCGAGAGCATCGAGAGGGTGTTGAGCGCTCCGCCCCTGCCGGCGGGGAAATTCAGGTGGCCGTGCCTGCCCGCGGCGCCCGAACCGTGGACGGGTCAATGTCCGCGATGAGCAGCGGCGAGGCGCGCACGCCATGAAAGTCCTGATTACCCTCACCGACATCGAGCCCGCCGTCCGCCTCAAGAACCTCCTCGAGAGCTCGGGCGTCGAGACCGAGGTCGTGTCGCCGTACGACGACATGCGCACCGCGGTGCAGAAGCAGAAGCCCGACGTCATTGTCCTCACGGGCGGGCTGGTCGACCAGCCTAACGTGCAGCTGGTGAAGCAGCAGCTGTGGGACGGGGCGGCCGTCGTCGGCCTCTCCGACATCGACGACCCCACGCTTCGCGAGCGCCTCCGCTCGCTCGGCTACGTCGAGATCTGGACCAAGCCGGTGGACGTCACCGAGGTGTTCGACGGCATCCGCCGCATCCTCGAGCGGCGGCGTCTCGCCGAGGTCACCGGCCTCATGGGGGAGAGCGACCCCATCCGCGAAGTGCTGGTGAAGATCGAGCAGATGGCGCCGGTGTCGAGCACCGTCCTCATCGAGGGGGAGAGCGGAACGGGGAAGGAGCTGGTGGCGCGGGCGATCCACCATCTGAGCCCTCGGCGCGCGAAGCCGTTCATCCCCGTCAACATTGGCGCGCTCCCGGAGACGCTGCTCGAGAGCGAGCTGTTCGGGCACGAGAAGGGGGCGTTCACCGGGGCGGCCGAGCGGCGGCTCGGCCGGTTCGAGCTGGCGCACACGGGGACGCTCTTCCTCGACGAGGTGGGGGAGGCGCCGCCGCCGACGCAGGTGAAGCTCCTCCGCGCGCTCGAGGAGCGCGAGATCATGCGACTCGGCGGCACGTCGCCGATCCGGGTGGACGTGCGGGTGGTGGCGGCGACGAACCGGCCGCTGCGCGATC
>DASRHU010000084.1:0-24765 GCA_035650335.1 Gemmatimonadaceae bacterium
TGGGGGCTCACGGGACTCATGCACGACTTCGACTACGAGCGCTGGCCCAATCAGGAGCACTCGCCGACGACCGGTCATCCGTCGGAAGGGGTGGGCCTGCTTCGTGCGCGCGGATGGCCCGAGGACATCCTCGAGGCGATCCTGGGGCACGCGCAGTACACCGGTGTTCCGCGCACGTCGCGCATGGCGAAAACGCTGTTTGCCGTCGACGAGCTCACCGGGCTCATCACCGCCACGGCACTCGTTAAGCCGTCACGCAGCGTCCACGAGGTGGACGCGAAGTCGGTGAGGAAGAAGATGAAGGACAAGGCGTTCGCGCGCGGCGTCAATCGCGAAGATGTGGTGAACGGCGCCGCCGAGCTGGGCGTCGACCTCGACACGCACATCCAGTTCGTGATCGACGCCATGCGGCGCGAGGCCGTGGCGATCGGGCTCGAGGGGATTCCCGCCGCCCCGGCCGGGGGGTAGTGACAGCCAACGATTTCCCCCGGCGACGCGTAGTACAGCAGGACCATCCGGTTGATGATCGCGATCGCCGTACCTCCATCGACGCGCCCCGGTGTGGGCGGCGTGCTCCACGTGCCGGATGATCGGACGCGCGAGCGCGAGCTCGTGGTGTCCGCACAACGCGGCCATCGCGAGGCGTTCGGCGAATTGGTGCGCACGCACCAGCGGCGGGCGTATGCGGTCGCGCGAGCGATCGTGCTCGATCATCACGACGCGGAAGACGCGGTGCAGGAGGGGTTTCTGCACGCGTATCGCGCGCTGGCGCGATTCCGACCGGGCGAGCCGTTCGGCGCGTGGCTGCATCGCATCGTCGCGAATGCGGCGCTCGACCTGCAGCGGCGCCGGAAAGTCCGAACGGCGTCGGTGCTGCCGGAGACGATTGCTCTTCCGTTTCGGGATCCGGCCGAATCGGATGAGCTGCGGCGCCGGCTGAGCGCGGCGCTGGAGCAACTGCCGGAGCGACAACGATCGGTGATCGTGCTGCACGATGTCGAAGGATTTCGTCATTCGGAGATCGGCGAGATACTCGGCATCCCGGAAGGAACGGCACGGTCGGATTTGCATCACGCGCGCGCGACGTTGCGGCGCATGTTGAGTGACACACGGAGCGACACATGAGCGACGACCTTCGTATCGAGCCTCAGGACCCGCGGATCACGGCCGCGCTGCGCGCGTTGCTGGCGCCGCCCGCCGATCCGGCGTACTGGAGCGCGCTCGAGACCGGCATTCTCGCGCGCCTGGCGGAGGACGAGGACTGGACGGCG
This sequence comes from Gemmatimonadaceae bacterium, assembly GCA_035650335.1. Taxonomy (GTDB): domain Bacteria; phylum Gemmatimonadota; class Gemmatimonadetes; order Gemmatimonadales; family Gemmatimonadaceae; genus JAICNG01. The sequence goes on from DASRHU010000084.1 coordinate 1,272, forward strand.
CCCTTCGCACGATGGACGGGCGTGGGACTCATCGCCGCCGCGCTGGCGGCGCTCGTCGCCGGAGCGGCGCTCGTTCGCTCGCACGAGGTCGAGGCGCGTGAAATGGCGACCCTGCTGGAGACGCCGGTCTCCTTTACGGCCCGGGTCGCCGCTGAAGTCACCGAACCTGACGGGCGCGAGGCAACCCTCCGCTACGTCATCGAACCCTAAACGTGGAGTATCGACATGCAGCGCTCGCGTAGTCTCGCGCTGATGTTCCTGTTGGGCGCCGTGCTGGTGGGTGGCGCGCTGGGCTTCACCGCCGACCGCGTGCTCACGAGCGACCGGTGCGCCAGGAACGGCGACAATCGGCGATCGATCACCTGGCTGACGGAGGAGCTGAACCTGAACACGCAGCAAGCGGCCGCCGTGGACAGCATCCTCGAGCGCCGGCATCGCGAGATGCGCGCGGTGATCTCGACGGTTCGCCCGCAGATGGTCGCGGTGCGCGACACCGCGCGCCAGCAGATCCGGCGCGTGCTCAGTGACGCGCAGCGCACGCGGTTCGATGCGCTGATCGCGAAGAAAGAATCGGAGAAGAACAGGAAATGACTCGCCGGGTTGCGGTTCTGACGTTCGTCGTCGCCCTTCTGTCGCCGGAGCTTCACGCCCAGGAGGCGCCCCGACCGATCTCGCTCGACGAGGCGGTGCGACTGGCCCAGCGCAACGCGCCGGTCGCGGTGCAGGCTCGAGGGCAGCTGCGATCGATGGACGCCTCCGTGCGCGGCGCATACGCGGCATTTCTCCCCGACGTGAATCTCAACATGTCGCGCTCGTGGGAGGGCGGAACGCGAACGATTCAGGCAGGTCGCCCCGTAGACGACCAATCACCATGGTCGAGCTCGGCGGGCGCATCCTTCAATCTTCAGCTGTTCGACGGGGGCGCGCGCTTCTTCGAGGTTCGCCGCGCACGCGCGGATCAGGAGGCGGCGGAGGCGAACGACATCAATCAGCGGTTCCAGATCGCGCTCGACGTGAAGCAGGCTTACTACGACGGGCTGGCCGCTCGCGAGTCCGAGGCGGCGGCGCGAGCGCAGCTCGCGCAGGCAGAGGCTCAGATGCGCACGGCCACCGCGCGCATGGCGGCTGGCGCGGCCACCAAGAGCGACTCGCTCCGCACGGCGATTCAGATCGGCAACGCCCAGCTGGCGCTGATCACAGCACAAAACGCGCTTCGCACGGCCGAGGCGACGCTCACCCGTCTGGTGGCGACGTCGTTCCCCGTCACGCCGGCGGAAGACACACTCAGCCCGCAGCAGATCGCGCTCGACAGCGCGAGTCTCGAGCGCATCGCCCTCGAGGGCCCCGCCGTTCGTCGGGCAGCGGCCGCATGGCAGGCGGCGCGTGCCAGCCAGAAGGCGGCGCGGACGTCGTATTTCCCGACGATCAACATGTCGTACTCGCGCGGGTCCAACGGGCCCGACCTGGGCTACGGCTGGAACGATCCGTTCCGCTATTCGAGCAACCTGCGCTTCTCGGCGTCCTTTCCGCTCTTCAACCGCCTCAACCGCGAGGAGCAGCGCGTGACGGCGGACGTGCAGGAGGAAAATGCGGAGGCCGCGATGCGCGACGCCCGCTTCGCCGCGCGCCAGCAGTTGTCGCAATTCCTCGGCGCGCTTCGAACGGCCGAGGCTCGCATCGCGATCCAGAGCGCGAGCGTGGCCGCCGCGGAAGAGGACGTGCGGGTGCAGCAGCAGCGTTATGCGGTCGGCGCGTCGCGTCTTCTCGACCTGCTGACCTCGCAGACGGAGCTGAACAACGCCCGCGCCGCGCTGATTCAGGCGCGGTACGATTACCGGATTGCCAAGGCGCAGCTCGAGGCCCTGGTTGGCAGATCGTTGTGAGAAAACAGGGCCAGGGGCCAAGGGCCAGGAGCCAAGGGGAGGGTGAGGGATTCGCGGTAGCTCCGCGACCCTTGACCCTCCCCGTGGCCCTTGGCCCTTGGCCCCTGGCCCGCTTTATCAGACATGGAGCCTAACGTGCGCGTTGCACTTGTAGCCCTCATAGCACTTGCCATGCTCCCCTCATGCAAAGGGGAGCGCCAGCAAGCAACCACCGTTCAGACCGTTCCGGTCGAACGGCGCGACATCGTCGTCGACGCCGAGGCGACCGGGGTCGTCGAGCCGATCAACGTCATCGAGGTGAAGTCGAAGGCCTCGGGACAGATCGAGCGCATGCCCGTGGAGACCGGCACACGCGTGAAGCCGGGCGATCTCCTCGTGCAGGTGGACACGCGCGACGTCCGCAATCAGTACAACCAGGCACTCGCCGACCTCCGTGCGGCGCAGGCGCGCGTCTCGGTGGCCGAGGCGCAGCGCAAGCGTTCCGAGGATCTGTTCAAGCAGCAGATCATCACCGCGCAGGAGCTGGAGACGGCGCAGCTGGACTTCGCCAACGCGCAGGCGCAGGTCGCGCGCGCCGACGCGTCGCTCGATCTCGCGCAGCAACGTCTCGAGGACGCGACCGTGCGGGCGCCGGTGGCGGGCACGATCATCGAGAAGGCGGTGTCGACCGGACAGGTGATCACGTCCGCGACCGGCGCCTTCGGCGGCGGAACGCTGCTGCTCAAGATGGCGGACCTCTCGCAGGTTCGCGTGCGCGCGCTGGTCAACGAGACCGACATTGGAAACATCCAGGCGGGGCAGCAGGCAACGGTGACGGTCGACGCCTACCCCGATCGCCCGTTCCGCGGCGCCGTCGAGAAGATCGAGCCGCAGGCGGTCATACAACAGAACGTGACCATGTTCCCCGTGCTCGTCGCGGTAACCAATCGCGAGGGGCTGCTGATGCCGGGAATGAATGGCGAGGTGTCGGTGCTCGTCGAGCGCCGGGAGAACGTCGTCGCCATTCCGAACGATGCCATCCGTCCTCCGCGTGACATCGCCGCCGCGGCGGCGGCGCTCGGCCTCGATCCCGAAGCCGTTCGCCAGCAGGTGCAGGCGCAGTTCACCGCGGGGCCGAGCACCGGCGGCGGAAACGTCACGAGCATCTCGCGCGGCGACGTCGTGCTCGACGAAGCACAGGGTCAGCAGCAGGGGCAATTCATGCAGGGGCCGCCTCCGACGGAGGAGCAGTGCGCCGAGGTGCGCGCGGCTTTCGCGAAGAAGCCGCAACTGCAGGCGAGGCTCGACTCCCTCCGTGCCGCGCGAGCCGCTGGCACCGCGGATCCGCAGCAGATGCGTGAGAAGGTGCGTGCGATCTACGCCGAGCTTGGCGTCGATCCCCGGGTGGGCATGGCGTGCGGGCGAGTCCGCATGCGTGCGCCGGGCGACAGCGCTGGCCCGCAGCAGCGGCCGATGATGGGCGGTGAGACGCCCGAGCAGGGGGGAGCGGCACGCGGTGGGCGCCGCGGCCTGGTGTTCGTCGCCACGGGAACGACGTTCGAGCCGCGCATCGCGACGTTAGGCATCGCCAACTACGACTACACCGAAGTCATCAGTGGTGTGCGCGAAGGCGAGCGGGTCGCGATCATCACGGCCGCGGCCCTTCAGCAGCGCCGGCAGGAGCAGCTCGAGCGCTTCCGCGGGATGACGGGCGGAGGCGTACCGGGCATGCAGCGGCAGCAGCCGGGCGCTACGGGTGGCGCCACCGGAGGCGCGCCTCGGGGCGGGGGCGGAGGACGCTAGCGTGCTGATCGGCGAGATCGTTTCGGTCGCGCTCGGCGCGCTGCGAGCGAACAAGCTGCGCTCCTTCCTCACGATGCTTGGTATCGTCATCGGCGTCGCGGCGGTGATCGCGATGATCGCCCTCGGCCGCGGGGCGCAGCGGGCCGTGCGCGATCGCATCAGCGCCCTCGGGACGACGCTGCTCACGGTGATGCCGGGTCAGCAGATGGGTCGCGGCGTCGTCATCATGGACGGCCGCGCACGTCTCACCATGGAGGATGCGGAGGCGCTCACCGAGCGTGCGACGCTGATCACGGCGGTGCAGCCGGAGATGAACCGGCAGCTCCAGATCCAGTACCTCAACAAGAACACAAACACCCAGGTCGTCGGCACGACCGCCAACTACGTTGACGTGCGCAAATACCGGCTCGCTGCCGGGCGGATGTTCACCGCCAGCGAGGATGACGGTCGCAAGCGCGTCGCCGTCCTCGGGCCCACGGTCGTGCAGAATCTCGGCATCGAGTCGGCGGAAGCGCTGGTCGGCGAGCCCATTCGCATCCGGGGAATTCAGTTCGAGGTCGTCGGCGTGCTCGAGCGCAAGGGCACGGGCGGCGGCTGGCAGGATCCCGACGACCTGGTCCTCATTCCGCTCCAGACCGCGCGCTTCCGTGTGCACGGCTCGAACTGGCTGCGCGCGATCAATGTGATCGCGCAGAGCGAGGAGCAGATCCCGAACGCCATGGCGGAGGTTCAGAAGATCCTTCGCCGGGAGCATCGCCTGCGCGCGGATCGCGAAGATGATTTCCAGATTCGCAATCAGGCCGACTTCCTCTCCACCTTCGAGGAGACGACGAAGGTGTTTGGCGTGCTGCTTGCTGGCATCGCCGCCGTGTCGCTCCTCGTCGGTGGCATCGGCATCATGAACATCATGCTCGTCTCGGTCACCGAGCGCACGCGGGAGATCGGGGTGCGCAAGGCGCTCGGCGCGACGCGCATCAACATTCTGCTGCAGTTCCTGATCGAGGCGATCGTGCTCTGCCTGCTCGGCGGCCTGATCGGCGTGATGCTGGGCGTGGGCTCGGCCACGGTCTTGCGGGAATCGATGAACTGGAATACCGATGTCTCGCCGGCGTCGATCGGCCTGGCCTTCCTCTTCTCCGCGGCCGTCGGCATTGTCTTTGGCGTGTGGCCCGCCCGGCGGGCGGCGCGACTTGATCCTATTCTGGCTTTGAGATACGAATGAGAAGAATGCGGAATGCGGAATCCGGATCTTGATGCATTTCATCCGGATTCCGCATTCCGCGTTCGGCTGAAGTCTATCCACGCGTCAATAAACCCCATCTCCCCGTCATGCCATCCACGCGCAGAGAATTTCTGAAGACCGCCTCCGCCGCCGCGGTCGCCGCGGCGTGCGCGCCCGGTGGGACGCTTCCGGAGACGGCGCCCGCGCCGGCGAGGCCCGAGCCCACTCCGGCGAATCTGCCGGGCGATGCCGGCATTCGCGACCTGGTGATGGAGGCGCTGAACGCCGCGCGCGATGCGGGCGCATCCTATGCCGATGCGCGCGTCGGACGCTACCGGCGTCAGTTCGTCGCGACGCGCGAGCGGCAGGTCACCGGCGTGAACGATTCCGAGTCATACGGAATCGGCGTACGCACGCTCGTGAACGGGTCGTGGGGATTCGCGGCGACGAGCCAGATGACTCGTGAGGCGGTACAGCTCGCGGCCCGCGACGCGGCGCGCATTGCCCGCGCGGCTCGCGCGGCGCAGAAGCGTCCCGTCGAGCTGGCGCCGGTTCAGCCGATCGTCGGTACGTGGCGCACACCAGTGCAGATCGACCCGGTGGACGTCCCCATCGAGGACAAGGTGTCGCTTCTCCTGGCGGCGAACGAGGCGGCGCTGCGCGCCAAGGGGGTGCGCTTCGTCAACTCCGGAATGGCGCTGCTCCGTGAGGAAAAGACGCTCGGCACCACCGATGGCACCTACACGGTGCAGACGTTCGTGCGCGTGGGACCGCAGTTCACCGCCACCGCCACCGCGCCGGGCGACTTCCAGAGCTACACGCACGAGATCGCGCCACGCGGCTCCGGCTGGGAATACATCACCGGGCTCAACATGCCTGGCAACGCGGAGGAGTGGGCCTCGTACGCGGTGCAGAAGCTCTCGGCGAAGTCGGTCGAGGTCGGTCGGTACGCCCTCATCCTCGATCCGACGAACCTCTGGCTGACGATCCACGAATCGATCGGGCATCCGACCGAGCTCGATCGCGCGGCGGGCTACGAAGCGAACTTCGCGGGAACGAGCTTCATCGCGCCGCCCGAGGCGATGATCGGAAAGCTCAAGTACGGGCCCGAGTTCATGAACATCCAGGCCGATCGAACGCAGCCGGATTCGCTGTCGCGCACGGGCTGGGACGACGAGGGTGTCCCCGCCGACCAGTGGCTCCTCATCGAGCGCGGGATCTTCAAGGATTACCAGACGACGCGCGACCAGGCGGCGTGGATCGCGAACCTCACCGGCGTTCGCCGTTCGCACGGCTGCTCGTTCGCCGACTCGTGGTCGAGCGTCCAGTTCCAGCGGATGCCGAACGTCTCACTCCTGCCTGGCGAGCGCGACATCACGATCGACGACATCATCGCCGCGACCGACAAGGGGATCGTCATCCGCAACCGCGGCTCATGGTCGATCGACCAGCAGCGCTACAACTTCCAGTTCTCGGGGCAGCTCGCGTACGAGGTGCGAAGCGGCAAGATCGTCGGCATGCTGAAGGATGTCGCGTATCAGAGTCGCACGCCCGAGTTCTGGAACTCGATGGACATGATCGGCGGGCAGCGCTCCTACTGGCTCGGCGGATCGTTCGGCGACGGAAAGGGAGAGCCGGGGCAGTCGAACTCCGTCAGCCACGGATGTCCGCCAGCGCGGTTTCAGAACGTGAACATCGTGAATACGGGACGGACGGCCTAACCTGAAACCTGGGGTCAGGAGTCAGGAGTCAGGAATCAGGGGGGTCCAGGATTTGGGTTCGAGGAGAGAAACGACACCGCACCCTCACTCCCCCTTCCTGAAACCCATTCCCTGACACCCCCTGACCCCTGAATCCTGATTCCTGACTCCTATTTCGAATTCGCCAATGCCAATTCTTTCTCGCGAAGAAGCCCGTGCGCTCACCACCAGGGTGCTTTCCTTCGCAACGGCGGAGCAGACCCGCGTCACCGTCGGCTCCGGCTGGAGCGGCAACACGCGGTTCGCGGCCAGCGAGATCACGACGGCGGGCGGCGTCACCGATACCGACGTCACCATAACGAGCACGATTGGGCGACGGCGCGCGTCGGCGTCCACCAACGTGCTCGACGACGCCTCGCTCAAGCGGACGGTCGAGCTCTCGGAGCGGCTGGCGCGGCTCGCGCCGGAAGATCCGGAAATCATGCCGGAGTTAGGCGCGCAGGAGCACGGGACCGTCGACGCGTTCGCCGAGCGAACCGCCGACCTCAGCCCCGAAGCACGCGCGTTGGCGGCGCAGTCCGTCATCGATGCCGAGCCGGTGCGCGCGAATCGCCTGTCCATCGCCGGATTCATCGAGGCGAACGCCGGCGCGAGCGCGGTGGCGACGAACAAGGGGCTGTTTGCCTATCACGCGAGCACCGATGCCTCGATGTCCACCACGGCGCGCACGCCGGACGGCACCGGATCAGGATACGCGGTGGCCGGCGCTCGCGACTGGGGCGACATCAAACCCAACATGCTCGGCCAGCGCGCGGCGGGGAAAGCGCTCGCGTCTCGCAACCCGCAGGCGATCGAGCCCGGCATGTACACCGTCGTCCTCGAGCCGCAGGCGGTCGCGGACGTCCTTCCGCTGCTCTTCGGCTCGTTCAACGCGCGCACCACCGATGAAGGACGGAGCGCGTTCTCGAAGGCCGGCGGATCGAAGCTTGGCGAGAAGATCGCCGATGAGCGCGTGACGATTTACTCGGACCCGGCCGACCCCGAGCTGCTGATGCGTCCCTTCGACAACGAAGGGCTGCCGCTGCGTCGCATAACGTGGATCGATAAAGGCGTCCTCCGGAACCTGGCGTACTCGCGTTTCTGGGCGGACAAGAAAGGCGTGCAGCCAACGGGTGGCGGCGGAGGCGGCGGTTTCGGCGGCGGCGTGCCTGGCGGTCTCAAGATGGTGGGTGGAACGAAGAGCGTGGACGAGCTGGTGGCCGGGACGCAGCGCGGCATTCTCGTCACCCGATTCTGGTACATCCGCTTTCTCGATCAGCGGACGGTGATGGTCACGGGGCTCACGCGTGACGGGACGTTCCTCATCGAGAACGGCAAGATCACACGTCCGCTCAAGAACTTCCGGTGGAACGAGAGCCCGCTCTTCATGCTCAACAAGATCGAGGAGATCGGGCGCGCGGAGCGAGTGCAGGCGGGGCAGGTGGTGCCGGCGCTCCGTGTGAAGGACTGGAACTTCACGTCGCTGTCGGATGCGGTGTGAAATGAGGGGTCAGGAGTCAGGAGTCAGGAGTCAGGGGGTGTCAGGTGCTGGGTTACAGGAGATGAACTGCAAAGCCTAGGGAGCTGGGGTGCAGGGCCTTCTCCCTGAAACCCTCATCCTCAAACCCCCTGACTCCTGACTCCTGACTCCTGATCCCTGCTCTTCCTGGCTCTTTTCTGCTCGTACAGCGCATCGTCCGCGATGGCCATGAGCTCCGCCAGCGACTGCACGTTCCGCGCGTCGAAGCGCGCCGTGCCGGTGCTGATCGACACCGTGTACCGACGGCCGGGCCGGGCGTTGTGCTCGGCCAGTGTCTGATGCAGCCGCGATTCGATCACGTCATCCGTCTCGTCGGCCGAGAACATGGCCAACGCGACGAACTCATCGCCTCCGAGGCGTGCGAGCACGTCCGACTCGCGGAAGGTCGTGCGCAGAATCTCGGCGGTCTCCACGAGCGCCTGGTCGCCAACCTGGTGACCGTGTGAGTCATTGATCGACTTGAAGTCGTCGAGATCGACGAACACCAGGAGGAGATCCTTCTTCAGCCGCCGGGCGAGCTTCATCTCCTGCTCGGCCAGCATGAAGAAGCCGCGGCGATTGTTGAGGCCGGTGAGGTCGTCCGTCACCGACATGCGTCGCAGCTCGGCCTGCAGGCGCTGCCGCTCGGTGAGATCGCGCGCGTTGATGATGATCGTCGGCACCCCGTGCTGGTCGAGGACCGCGTTACCGATGACCTCCATGGATCGCCAATGGCCGTTCCGGTGGCGGATGCGGACCTCCATCGAGCGCGAGAACCCGGGTGCGCCGAGCGTGTCGGACATCATCTCCTGCGCTCGCACGATATCGTCAGCGTGGATGAAGTCGAAGATCGATCGGCCGAGCTCTTCCTGCGGATTGAAGCCCAGGGTGCGCTGGACCGACGGACTGACGTAGGTGATGCGTCCTTCGACGTCGAGCACCACGATGACGTCGTTGAGGTTCTCGATCAGCCGGCGCGCGTTCTCCTCACTGTCGCGCAGCGCATCCTCGGCGCGTTTGCGCCGAATCAACGACCCGAGCTGAGCGCTGACGACCGAGATGAGGTGGACGAGACGCTCATCCTGCTCTCGCACCTCGTACATGTAGAACACCAGCACCGCCACCGCCTCCTCCGCCGCCAGAACGGGGATCGCGACGCCGGCCTTGAGGCCGAGGGCGGTCGCGTGCGCGGCACGGGCGAACGCCTCGTCCTCCTCGACGTTAGGCACCCACACCGCCTGCTTGCTCGTCCACGCCCGCCCCGCGAGCCCTTCGCCCGGCGTCAGTGACGTGACATCGACCGTGTCGCGCGCCAACAGGTCCGCGCGCACGCTGTGGCGGATGTCCGACCGCTCCAGCACTCGACCATCGGCGGCGGGCATCCACACTTCGCCGAATACCCAGCCCGTGACCTCGCAGACGTGCCAGAGCGCCAACTGCAGCGCGCTCGAGAAATCCTCGGCCTCGGCAATGCGAGCGACGATGGAGTGAAGGAGACGGAGCGCCTCCTCCGCGCGCTGCCGCTCGCTGATGACCCGCGAGATGCTGATGAGTCCCGCCGCTTCGCCGTCCGCGTTCTTGAACACCGTCGTCGATGACCGAACGCCGTGCGGTGCACCGGGGGCGTCGTCTTCCGAGAGCGCGACGCCGCCGGCCATGAGCAGCTCGCGATCGCGGTCACGAACGCGCTGCGCGAGGTCCGCGTCCACCAGGTCGAGATCGAGCTTTCCGATGATCTCATCGGCACCCCACCCGAGGATGGCCGCGCCGGCTTCATTGATCATGCGATAGCGGCCGTCGAGATCCTTGATGGCGACCGCGAGCGCGGTGCTCTCGATGACGCTGCGAAGGAGACTCTCGCTCTCTCGATGCTCGGCTTCCGCACGCTCACGTGTGTAGCGTTCGCGACGCAGCTCGATCTCGGACATGACGACGGCGGCGACGTCTCCCATCTGCGCGATCTCCTTCTCCGACCAGGAGCGCGGCGCGTAGTCGAGCACGACGAGGGCGCCGAGCATCGACGCGCCGATCGCGAGCGGTGTCGTGAGGTAGGAACGGACACCGAGCGCGGAAAGGATGGGGATGGAGCGGAGGACCTCGTGGTCCCAGGAGTCGTTGACGACGCGCGGCGCCGTGTGCGCGACGATGAACCCAAACGGCGACTCGTCCGCCGGAAAGTCGGTTCGCGGCGGAGGAGCGGATGGCAATCCGCAGGTGCTCTTCAGGACGTGGCGATCGTCGAGAACGAGGATCAGGAACGCGAGCGGCGCGCGTGCCACGGCGGCGGCGACGCGCGCGCATCGATCGAAGCCCGGATCAGGGGCCGCATCGAGATAATCGCCCGCGGACGGCGCAGGCGGAGGCGTGTCGCTGCGAGCTGCGTCGCTCGGAGACGAAGGTGCGACCCTTGTAATGTCGTACTCCCACGTGGAAGCCCGGTGGAACTGCTTCTCTAGGAGACGATTTACATGGGCTTACGGCACATGTTCGGGTGCGTCTCGGGTCAGTTGGGAACGGTTGGTACCGCGACCTTACCCATGAAGAGAATTGTCCCGCTCAATCGCTCCCGGAGCACGAAAACGAAGGGTCGGTCGAAACGAATTGCGGGCGGAAGGCTGGTCTCCCGAATTCCCACCGTCGTCACCGCCGCGGCTTCCGTGCCCTCCTCGTTCACATTCACGAACGTGTTCTGCTTCACGAAGGAGATAGAGAGTTGATCTCCGACCGGGGACATGCGGAGGAAGTTGGCGCACCCGTCGCAGAACGCGTTCTCCATCCCCATGGCCTTGAGATCGCTGTTGAGCGTGTCCTCCCATTCCATCTGGAACTTGGGGAGGTAGACGTCGACCTCGTCATGATGGAGTCCCTCGATGATCGCGTCCCATTTGCTCTGATCGAAGGTCGCGATGAAGGCATCCACATCGGTCCCTTGAGGCGGCAGGATGGCGGTCATCGTGAAGGCCGCGCGCCCGTAAGGAAGATCCACAGCCTGCGCGCCCTCGTGCGTGGCGACCGCGACCTTCGTTCTCTCGAGGTGCATCATTCGTGCGGTATGAGACCCGCCGCTCTCGAGAGTGAACGGGGCGTCGCGCGTGTTGTCCGGATCGAACTGCGACCGCCAGATCCCCTTGAAGTAGATGGCGTTCATCAGGACCATGACGAGATTGCCGTCGAGTCCGTCGAGCACCTTCTTGATCTTGCCGGCGGTCGCCGTGTCCACCCAGGCGTTGATGCGCGATACCGACGCGGGGTTGGCGAAGTCGAGCCCCTCGACATGGGCATCGAAATAATGGGAGACCGTGTCGAAGAACGCCTGATGGAATGGATATCCCTCCCGATACCACACCGCGTTTCCGATGCGCATGTCCACCGAGGAATCGAGCTCGAGCAGCAGGGCGATCAGGTCTCGGTAGGCTGCGTTGATGCGCGACAGATCCGTGGCGCCGAGGCGGAGCGCTTCGACCATTCCGTCGAAGGTCTCCCCATCAGCGCCGTTGAGCACCATGCCGAGGGCGATCGACGCGCTGAGTGGCGAAATGAAGAGGTTGGAGTCGGCAAAGCGCGTGTTGATGCTGCGGAACAGGTCGAACGCAAACTGGTTACTGGCGGCAATCGCCTGCTGCTCGGTTGCGCTCAGCTCGCGCGGAAGGACGGTGAGCGAATCGGCTGCGCGTTGCGGAGAGAGCGGAGAGTCGGCGCAAGCAGCGGCGAAAGCGAGGAGCAGGAGGGGGAGAAGACGACGTTTGGGCATGGTGCGCGAAAGAGGGTGGCGAGGTGCTGAGGTCGTCCAGGTCGTCCACGTGGTCGACGCGGTCGATTAATGTAGGTTTCGGGTGTCGGCCTCGACACCCTCGACATCCTGGACGACCTCGGCACCCTCATCTCGCGTCACTTGCCGTTCCCGCGCGTTCCTGAGCATCCTCCGTCATGCCAGCAGAGCCAGTCCTGATCGAGCCAATCGCGAGACAAAAGGCCCACGCGGCGTTCGTCGTCAACGGCGAGCGCGTCGAGGTCGCCTTCCCTCCACAGAAGACGCTGTTGGAGGTGCTCCGCGAGGAGATGGGCCTCACGGGAACCAAGCATGGGTGTGAGCTGGGCGAGTGCGGGACGTGCACCGTGCTCGTCGAGGGAACGCCGATTCTTTCGTGTCTCGCGCTCGCCATCAGCTACGCCGGCCGTCACATCGACACGATCGAAGGGATGGCCGAAGGGGGAAGGCTTCATCCCCTCCAGGACGCATTCGCCGAGCTCGGGGCGGCGCAATGCGGCTACTGCACGCCCGGGTTCCTCCTCGCCGCGCGAGCGCTGCTCGAGAGCAATCCCGCCCCGACCCGCGAGGAAATACGGGAATCGTTGAGCGGCAATCTCTGCCGCTGCACCGGGTATCTGAAGATCTACGAGGCGGTGGAGATGGCGGCGGGGCGAATGCGGAATGCGGAATCCGGATTGGAGACTCGCGCCAATGACTGACGTTGTGACGAGAGAGGTCCAACCCGCTCCGGAGCCGGATAAACCGCAATCCGCAATCCGCGTTCCGCATTCGATCGTCGGCAGTCCGCGCCGCAAAGTCGACGCGGCCGCGAAGGTGACGGGCGAGACGCGCTTCGCCGATGACCTCTCCCTCCCCCGCATGCTGTGGTGCAAGCTGCTCAGGTCGCGAGAGCCGCATGCCCGCATCGTGCGCATCGACACCTCGCGTGCAGAGAAGCATCCCGGCGTCATCGCCGTCCTCACCGGACGCGACCTGCCGATTCCGTTCGGGATTCTCCCCATCTCGCAGGACGAGCACGCGCTCTGTCCGGATCGCGTGCGCTTCGTGGGCGATCCGGTCGCCGCCGTCGCCGCCATCGATGAGGACACTGCCGCCGACGCCTGCAACCTCATCGAGGTCGAGTACGAGAAGCTCCCGCCTATCGAGTCGATCGAGGACGGCCTGAAGGCGCCCGAGTCACCGGATGCGGTGATCCACGACTACGGTGACGCGGGCAACGTCCACAAGCACATCGCGCTCGAGTTCGGGAACGTTGACGCCGAGATGGCGACCGCGGATCACGTGCGTGAGGACCTGTTCTTTTTCGAGGGGAACACACACCTCCCGATGGAGCAGCACGCGTCGCTCGCGCAGTGGTTCCCCGACGGCAAGGTGACGGTGTGGTCGAGCACCCAGACGCCGCACTACCTCCACCGCGCGCTGTCGAAGGTGCTCGAGATGCCCGCCGCGCACGTGCGGGTCATCGCCACGCCCAATGGCGGAGGGTTTGGCGGGAAATCCGATCCCTTCAATCACGAGATCGTCGTCGCCGCGCTGGCGCGCCGCACCGGACGCCCCGTGAAGATCGCGCTCACGCGCGAGGAGGTCTTCTACTGCCATCGCGGTCGTCACCCGACGCTGATGCGCATCAAGACCGGCGTGAAGCGCGACGGCCGCATCGTGGCGATGGACTTCACCTCGTTCCTCGACGGTGGAGCCTACGGCTCGTACGGCGTCGCGAGCACCTATTACACCGGCGCGCTCCAGACCGTGACGTACGAGGTACCGCACTATCGCTTTCACGGTGCGCGCGTCTTCACGAACAAGCCACCGTGCGGGCCCAAGCGCGGCCACGGCACGCCGCAGCCACGCTTTGCGCTCGAGTGTCAGCTCGACAAGATCGCCGACGATCTTTCGCTCGACCCGGCCGAGATGCGGAAGCGCATCCTGCAGCCACCAAACTCGCTCACCGCCAACTGGCTTCGCATCGGCTCGATGGGGCTCGGCCAGTGCATCGACGCGGTCGTCGAGCGAAGCGGCTGGAAGAGCAAACACCGCCAGCTCCCGTTCGGTCGCGGTGTCGGCATCGCCTGCTCCTCCTACATCTCCGGGGCTGGCCTGCCGATCTACTGGAACAGCATGCCGCACTCGGGCGTGCAGCTGAAGCTCGACCGCTCCGGCGGCGTCGCCGCGTTTTGCGGCTCGACGGACATCGGTCAGGGATCCGACTCGGTGCTCGCGTATTGCGTCGCCGACGTGTTAGGCATCGAGCCGGAAGACATTCGCATCGTCACCGGCGATACCGACCTCACCCCCGTCGACCTCGGCTCCTACTCGTCGCGCGTGACGTTGATGACCGGGAACGCCGCGGTGCAGGCGGCCGAGCGGGCGCGCGACATTCTCGCCGACGCCGTGTCACGGAAGATCAACGTGCCGAGGTCGCGGCTCGTGTTCGCCGGCCGCCGGGTGTTCGATGCGGAGTCGCCCGACACCGGCGTATCGTTCGCGGAGGCCGTGCAGATCGCCGAAGGGAAGTTCGGCACGGTCGGCACGACGGGGTCGTACACGCCACCGCGATCGCCGGGCCGCTACAAGGGGGCGGGGGTCGGTCCCTCCCCCGCGTACTCGTACACCGCCGCGGTGGCGGAGGTGGTGGTCGATCCGGAAACGGGAATCGTCAAGGTCCCCAAAATCTGGATCGCCCACGACGTCGGGCAGTCCATCAATCCCCTGCTCGTCATCGGCCAGGTCGAGGGCTCGGTGTACATGGGACTCGGCGAGGCGTTGATGGAGGAGATGACGTACCGCGACCGGGTGCGGAACGTCGTTCATCATCATCCGAGCATGCTCGAGTACAAGAGCCCCACCACCTTCGAGATGTGCGAGGTGGATACCGTCCTCGTGCACGATCCCGATCCTCAGGGACCGTTTGGCGCGAAGGAAGCGGGACAGGGGCCGCTGCTCCCGGTGATGCCGGCGATCGCCAACGCGATCCATGACGCGGTCGGCGTGCGCATCGACGAGGTGCCGTGCTCGCCGCACAAGGTCCTCAAGGCGCTCAAGGACAAGATGAAGGGCGACGTCGGGCGCTATGGGCCGAGGGAGATGCCTGACTACACGTTTCCCGAGCTGGCGCGGGTGTTGACGCCGGCGCAGGGTGGGACGGGCCGCGAGCAGGATGGCCGCTCGCACAGCGAAGTCGGCGGCCCGGTCGAGCAGGCCGGCGAGACGACGGCGGCGAGCCTGCCATCGCGAGGGACAGGCGAGTAATGCTCCGTCTTCCGCGCTTCCGCTATCACGAGCCGCACACCGTCGCCCAGGCGGTGAAGGCCTGGGCCGACGCCGCGCCGGACGCCGCGTATGTCGCCGGCGGCACTGATCTCTATCCGAACATGAAGCGCAGGCAGCAAACGCCCGGCACGGTGATCTCACTGCATCGCATTGGCGAGCTGCGAACGATCACCGGGTCGCCGGAGGCGGGAGTGACGATCGGCGCCTGCGTCACCCTGACGGAGTTGGCGACACACGCGGCTCTGCGCGATCGGTATCCGGCGGTCGCGCAGGCGGCGCACGTCGTCTCGACCCCGATTCTGCGCAACATGGGGACGATCGGGGGGAATCTGCTGATCGACACGCGCTGCAACTACTACGACCAGACCTACGAGTGGCGGAAGGCGATCGACTTCTGCATGAAGCGCGACGGGGAGATCTGCTGGGTGGCGCCGTCGAGTCCGCGCTGCTGGGCGGTTCAGTCCTCCGACGGCGTCCCCGTGGCCGTCGCGTTAGGCGCCGAGGTGACGTTGACGTCGGTGCGGGGGACGCGGCGGATCGCGGCGGCGGACCTGTACCGCAACGACGGCATCCGCCACCTCGAGAAGGAGCCTGACGAGCTACTCGTTGCCTACCATCTGCCCCCGGCGCCGAATGGCGCCTGGAAGGCGAGCTATCACAAGCTCCGCCGCCGCGACGCGTTCGACTTTCCCGTCCTCGGCGTCGCGACCCGCGTCGACTTCGAGAAGGACGGGACGGTGGCCGCCGCCCGCATCGTCCTCGGTGCAATCGCGTCGTACCCGCAGGAGGTCCCGGCGGCGGCGGCGGCGATCGTGGGGACGCGACTCGACGAGAGCGCGATCGGCGCGGCGGCCGATGCCGCGTTCCGCCCGGCGAAGCCGATGGACAACACCGACTTCACCCTTGCCTGGCGGAAGGAGATGGTGCGCGTGCACGTGCAGCGGGCGCTCCAGGACATTCGTGGACAAATCACCTAGGTCGCGCGAGCGGCGCCCCACGCTGGGTGAGGAGATCGCGAACAGTGTCACGCACGGCGTCGCGCTGCTCGCCAGCGTCACCGCGCTACCGATCCTCCTCGTCGTGGCCGCCGGGCGACGGGATCCGTGGCAGATCGTCGGCGGTGCGATCTTCGGCGCGACGCTGATTCTCCTCTATGCCGCATCGACGCTGTACCATGCGCTTCCCCACTCCCGGGCCAAGCGCGTGTTCCGCGTACTGGATCACTCGGCGATCTATCTCCTCATTGCCGGCACGTACACACCGTTCGCGTTCGGTGCGCTGCGTGGGCCGTGGGGCTGGGCGCTCTTCGGCGTCGTGTGGACGCTGGCCGTCCTCGGAATCGCCGCCAAGGCGACGCTCGGCTTCCGGTTTCCGCGGTTATCGACCGCGATTTACCTGATCATGGGATGGCTGGCGATCGTCGCCTTCCCGCCTCTGCTCGCGCGCGTCGGCGTGAACGGAATGGCCTGGCTCGTCGGGGGTGGCCTGTGTTACACGGCGGGGGTCGTGTTCTTCGCGTGGCAGCGCCTTCGATACGCGCACATGGTGTGGCATCTGTTCGTGGCGGCCGGGAGTGTCTGTCACTTTTGGGCGGTCCTGTGGTACTCAGCGTAAGGGGTCAGGAGTCAGGAGTCAGGACTCAGGGGGTTCGAGGGACCCGGGTGTCGGGGAACTGCCCTGACACCGGTTCCCTGGAACCCCCTGATTCCTGACTCCTGACTCCTGACCCCTGACTGCTGACTACTGACCCCCCAGCCTCACCGCCACCCCGATCCGCGCGACAGCACTCTGAATCGGCACGTCGATGCGGGTTCCGCCCACCGTCGTTCGGCGGTCCACGCGCTGAAACTCGTAGTCGGCCGTTAGGCGGACGCGTCCGCTGCCAGGACCATACGAGACGTTCAAGCCGACGTCGAAGCCGAATGGTGCCGTCCCGCCGCCTCCGAACGCCGTCGCGGCGAGATAGCCGGCCCGCACCGCGAGGTCGGCACCGGGCGCGAGCGGCTGGGTGAACACGCCGCCGGCGCGCCACGCCTGCATCGACTGCGCGGCGTGCTCCGGATCCATTTTGCGGGACAATAGCGCCGCCTCCACACCAATGCGCGGCCTCATCTGCATCCGCAGACGAAACTCACCCTGCGAGATGTCGAACGCGTCGGTCACATCGGCGGTGGTGCTTGCGCCGTCCACGTGCAGCCGTGTCATGCGCGCTTCCGCGCTCAGCCGCCACATGCTGAGCTCCACCCGCCCCGACGCCCCTGATCCGCTGAACCGAAGGGCCGCGCCCTGCTCGCGATAGTCGGCGAGCGCCCCCTCCACGCCGATGCTGACGCGCTGCGCGGCGAGTGGCGCCGCAACGAGAACCAGGGCGGCGGAGGTCAGCCAATGTCTCATTGGCGGCGCTCCGGCTTTATCGTGAGCTGGACCTGCCGCCGACGCGTCGCGTTCTGCATCGCGAGCTCGGCGTTGCGACGAGCAAGCTGCTCGCGAACGAGGGCGTTGTATCGGATGTTCGCCGGAGCGGGAACCGGCGCCGGCCGCTTGAGGCTGGCGAGAAGCCCGATCGACACCGTCCCCAGGCTCACCGACAGGAGCTCGCGACGACCACCGCCTCCGAGCTTGGCGCTCTCGAGGGCGACGCTCGTCCCCGCGACTACGCCGGCCGCCATCGCGGCGAGGGCGAGCGGCTTCCACGTCCGCGGCGGGATCACCGTTTCCGGAAGCAGGTCGTACCCCTCGAGCGATGTGAGATGCGCGAGCGTATCGACTGCACCCGCCTCGATGCGTAGCGGCACCGATGCCGCATAGGTGTCGCGCCCCGCCGAGGCCTCGATGACGAGTCGGTAGCTCCCACTCGTCGGAGGAAGGCCGTTCGACATCAATCCGTTCCACTGGAGTCGTACGGTACCCTCGGCGCGCGACGAATCGAGGACGACTTCGCGACCGCCGCCCACGATGCGCGCCTGGATACGCGCGGCTCTCGTGACCGCGAAGGTCACGGGTACGAACTGGGACCCGGCAATGAGCTGAGCGCTGTCAACGGCGATGCGTCGCACGACGAGCACCTGCGCGCGTGCCAGCGCGAAGAGGCTGGTGATCTTCGGGGAGATGCGCGCCGGATCGAGCTCGCGATCGGGGCTGAGCAGAACGAGCTGCGCGAACGCGTCGGTTGCCTGACGAGCGCTGTCGAGCGCCGCAAACGAGAACCCGAGAATCTCGTACGCGCGCTCCTGATCGGCGGCACGGAGGCGGTCGCGCAGCGCCTGCTTGCAGAGCGCGATCGCCTGCCCGTACTCCAGGTCGCGATAGGCGGCGCCGGCCCGACGGAGGGCCGGGTTCTCCTGCGCGGCAAGGGAGAACGGCCAGAGGACGAAGAGGACCAGTGCCAGCGTCTTCATGGCTGGTCTCCGGCTTCCAGGATGTATCGCCGCCGAATCGCGTTCGGTCCGTTGACCATGATCGACTCGCGCCTGGTCTTGTACCCGTCGCGCTCCACGCGCAGCTCGATGCGGCGTCCTACGGGGACCTGATAGTTGGCGATCGGGGTATCGCCGACCTCCACGCCGTCGACGAACAAGGTGCCATACGGCTCGGACGCCACCGTGAGCAGCGCGACCTGCGGAGTTGCCTGCGTCCGCCCGGCCTCGTCGCGCGCGGCCTCCACCCTTCGCTTCACACGCTCGGCGATCGGACGCGGGCGTGTGCGAGGCGCCGTGATGACCGGCGCGGGTGGTGCCGTGTCGATTGGCACGTTGGAGGTCACCGACGACAGAGCGGAGTCGGCGTTCGCTGCCGCCGGCGCGACCGGCTGCTCCGTGGGGGGCGGGCTGGACTCGACCGCCGGTGAGCTCACTCGCGTCGCGGTTCCCAGGCGATCGATGATCATCCGCGCGCCAACTGCCCCGGCGAGAGCGAGCACCACGCCGGTCGCGAGCACGAGGGGGCGTCCCGATGGTTTCTTGCGCGGCATCGGCTTCGTCATGCGTACCGTGGCCGCATTCGTTGCACGCGTCGGTGGCTTGAGCGGCGCGGTGGCGGCGAGCATCTCGCTTCGCAGCGCGCGCGCGAAGTCCTCCATCGTCGCGAAGCGCTCGTCAGGCTCCTTGCGGAGCGCCCGGTCGAGCGCCTCATCGACCGCCGCGGGAACCTCCGGTCGGAGTGACGCGGCTCGCGCTGGCTGCTCCGACACGTGGCGGTAGATGATCGTGTGCGCCGAATCGCCGCTGAAGAGGAGCTTCCCGGTCAGCAGCTGGTGGCCGAGCACCGCGAGGGAGTACTGGTCGGAACGACCATCCACGGCGCGCCCCGTGGCCTGCTCGGGCGACATGTAGTACGGCGTTCCGATGATCATGCCCGTCTGCGTGAGCTGCGACGTGAGATCGCCCACCTTCGAGATCCCGAAGTCGGTGAGCACGACCTGGTTGTCGGCGCCGAGCATGATGTTCGCCGGCTTTACGTCCCGGTGAACCACGCCGCGTGCATGCGCGTGGCCCAGCGCCGCCGCCGCTTCGGAGAGAATGCGGATCACGAACGGGATCGGAAGCGGCCGGCCATCCTCGAGCATCGAGTCGAGCGACCGCCCGGTGACGTACTTCATGACGAAGTAGTGCAGGCCGCCCTCGCTCTCGACGCGATGAATCGGGATGATGTTCGGATGATCGAGCTTGGCCGCCGTCTTCGCCTCCTGCTGAAAGCGGGCGACGACTCGCTCATCGCGAGACATGTCGGGCGGCAGCACCTTGATCGCGACTTCGCGCTCGAGCGTGAGATCATCGGCGAGGAAGACGGCCCCCATGCCGCCGGCGCCGAGGAGCTTCTTCACCGTGTACTTCCCGGCGAGGACGTGCGTGAGCCGATCGTTCAGCTCGCCGGTGACATCGCGCGGACGCACCACGGTCTTGACGCCCCCGTCGGAGAGATCGCTTCCGCACGAGAAGCAGAAGCGCGCCTCGTCAGGCAGCGGCGTGTGGCACTGAGTGCAGTTCATCGACGGCGCTCGGGGGTGAGGCGCGAGTCGCGCCGTTGCGGCGCGAGGTAAGGCGCGATCGGGCGCAGCAGGCCCGCCTCACGGGTGGCCGACAGCGTCGGCGTCGTCGGCGACGGTAGCGAGCAGGTGCTGCCGATCGCCATGCAGAGCGAGTATCGCGCCGGGACGCCGGCCGAATCGACGACGGCGATGTAGTAGTCCCCGGGTGTCAGCACGAGGTTGAGCGTGCTGTTCGAGCCGTGCGTCAGGTCGGTGCCGGCCAACGACAGTCCCTGCGTCGGTGACGGGACCGCGTGCACGTACACGTCGACATCGCTGCGATCGATCGTCGTGAACGGCTGGCCCGCTGTGCGGATGACGACCGGCTGTGGAACCAGACCCGGCACGCGCACGCGGAACCAGTCGATGTCGTGCGCGTTGTCGATCGTCAGGTTCTCGCCGAACGGCCGCACCCCGAGGTCGATGCGCGTCGCGGCGACGGTGAAGTTGTCGTCGGCGAAGTTGCAGGTGTCGTTCTCCTCGTACGCATCGCGAACCAGGCGCGAGTCGGCCGTCGCATAGCCGCGAAGGACGGCCATGAGGTACCGACCCTCCTGCACGTACAGCCCGAGGAGATCGATGGACGCCGCCGGCATGCGAGCGAGCGCGATGACGACCGTGTCCGACAGCGCCTGCTGCGGACGGAACTCGTATCCCTTGCACATGTAGTCGCCGGATCCGAGCCTCCACTCGCTGGTGTCGCTCACGCCGTTCAGTCGCAGCTTGTCGGTGAGATAGGCCGCGTACGCGCCGGCCAGCGCCGGCGCCGCGAACACGACCGTGACCGGCTGGTCGAGGTCCGTCGCGCGGAGCCGGTACCAGTCGAATCCGAAGGGGAAGTCCCGACGATCCTCGAAGGCGAGCGCCGGGTTGAAGAAGCGAAGCGAGGGCATCGGCGGGAAGGGATCGACGCCATCGAGCGCAATGTCGGTCGGGACCTGCTCGTTAGGTTCGTAGAGGTCCCACGGGAGGACGATGGTCGTGTCGGGCGCCGCGATCAGCTGTCCCGATCCCGCCGCGAAGATGTTGCCGGACAGCGATGGCCACGGCACCCAGAAGCTCTGTCGGCTGAGTCCCGACCTGTCGCCCGCGATCGACAAGCTGTCGGAGATGAGGAACCCCGACCCGAGGCCGGCGAAGAACAGATCGCCCACGCCAATGCCATGCATGGTCACGCGCTCGCCATAACGAACCGTGTCCGGGGAAATGCTGTCGATCTCGAGCGGATTGGCGATCCGCAGCGACAGGATGGCCGGCGCCGCGTTCTCGTAGCTCGGCACGACCGCCCGGATTTCGACGTATCCCGAGTTCACTCCGGTGACGCGCCCGCGCCCCTGAGCGCCGGATTCGACGGTGGCGATGCGAGTATCCGCGCTCGCCCACATCAGCGTCACGTTGTGCACTTCGATCGAGTCGCCGTTCGGTCCGGGACGCCACACACGCGCGAGCACTGGTGCCTGTGCGCCGCGCAAGAGCACCGGCGACGCCGACTCGATGGTGACCCAGATGCCGGGGCTGAGATCGGTGGGCTCGGTGCAGGCAATCGAGATGAGCAACGCGAGCGCGAGCCCACGTCGCGAGGCACAGCGGAGGTGCATGTGGTCGGCGAATGGCGGTAACCGTCGGATCAGCCGCGCGCGCGCCGATCCTCACCGTCATTCCTCAAGGGGCGGCGCGGCGCTCCACCCCTGCAGACGCTTGCACCGGCGTCGAGGATACAGGCACGGCTGGCAATGTCACGGTGAACACCGACCCCTGCCCCACGACGCTTTCCACGGTGACGTCGCCGCTCATGGCGCGCGCGAGATCGCGGCTGATCGCGAGCCCCAGCCCGACACCCTCATGGGTTCTGTTCAGCGTGCGTCCCGCTTGCACGAACGGCTCGAAGATCGATCGAAACCGTTCCTCGGGAATGCCTATGCCGGTATCGCGGACGCTAATGGTACCGGTCGCACCGACGCGGGCGCATTCGATGGAAATCCTCCCGCCTTCGGGGGTGAATTTCACCGCGTTGGAGACCAGGTTGAGCAGAATCTGCCGCAGCTTGTCGGGATCAGCGCGAACGTGAAGCTCGGCGCGGCACCCCTGCACGTCGAGCCGCTGCTTCTTCGCCTGCACCTGTGGAGCGACGAGCGCCTCCAACTCCGCCAGAATGCCGTCCACCGCAACGTCGGCGACCTCGAGCTCCACCTGCCCGGCGTCGATCTTGGCGAAATTGAGCACGTCGTTGATCAGCGACAGCAGGTGCGTCTGGCTGCGCTTGATGCGAGACAGGGCATCGCGCTGCGCCTCGGTCACCGGGCCGTGGATGCCCATCTCGAGCAGCTGCGCGTACCCGCTGATCGCGTTCAGCGGCGTTCGCAGCTCGTGGCTCATCACCGCCAGGAAGTCGCTCTTGGCCTGACTCGCCGCCTCGGCTTCCTCGCGCGCCCGGCGCGCATCGCGAATGCGCTCCTCCAGCGCGCGTCGTGAGGCATCGACCTGGCTGGCCATTTCGTTGAAGCTCGCGGCGAGCCGGCCGACCTCGTCGTTCCCGGACACCTCCACGCGGCGCGTGTACTCGCCCTTCGCGATCGCTTCGGCGGCCACCGTCAGCGAGGCGAGCGGACGTGTGATGCCGCGGCTGATGATCCACGACAAACCCGCACCGAGCGCGACGAGCGCGATGCTGAGCAGCGCGAGCGTCGCCACCGTCTCGCGCGGTCGCTGCTGTACCGATTCGATCGGGGCTTCGAGCACGAACACCCACGGTGTTCCCCCGACCGGTGCCTCCGTCGCCATCATGCGGTCGTTGCCGCGGATGTAGGTGAGAGAACCGTTCGCTGAATCGCGCTCCGTGGGCGCCTTCGACGGTGTCCCGGGAGCGATCATCCAGAGGTCACCATGCTGGTTGCGTACGAGCAACGTGACCTGCTCGCCGGTGAGCTCCCGGAGGACCTGGGATGCGTTGCGCGCTCCCCCGACGAGCAGCTGTTGCACGATGTACCCGCGCACGACCTCATCACGTGTGACCGGTGCGATCACCCAGAACGTTGCCCGCTGACCTCTCGGATAGAAGGAGCTCACCCGCGCGGAGTCGACCAGCAGGCGCGACGCCCCTAAGCCGAGAAGCTCCTCGCGAATCGCCGCCGGCAGCTCGACGGGCACCGAATCCGTGGCGGTCGAGACAATGCGCTGTCCACGAGCGTTCCAGAGCTCGACCGGCAGGCCGGAATCGAGCGGGGAGGCGAGGCGCGCGAGGACCTGACGAGCCGCCGCGTGTCTCGTGGTGTCCGACGCCT
>DASRHU010000085.1:0-7397 GCA_035650335.1 Gemmatimonadaceae bacterium
CCGCCGTCCGCGCTTCAGGCCGAATGGGCGACCAACGTCAACACGGTCGCTGCGCTATGGTCGAGCCTGCGTGCCGGGGCTCTCGCGGTGGAGATCCGAGCGCGGCCATGAAGCGAGAATGCGGATAGCAGTGTTTGGGGCCGCAGATGACGCAGACGAACGCAGAAACTGCAACGTCAACGGCCTTACCACCGGCTTGGAACGCCAACAACTACACGGATACGGCAAACTGCAAGGGCTTTTGGAACGGCAACGGCAAACCCTACGGAGCGACCGACCCCGCTAAGCCGTCGCGACCTTTACGCAATAGGTTCCACAAAGTTCTTCGCAGTTGCAGTGAATCCGTGCCGTTTTCGCCGTTCAAGATCCGTGTCATCCGTGATAAGCTGTTGACGTTCCCGTTGCAGTTTCTGCGTTCTTCTGCGTCTGCGGCTACGCCTTTGACCCCGGGGCATCGGACTTCGGCGGCCGCCTCGGCCCCCACTTCCGCCACGCAATCCACGCGAGCAGGGCGATCGCCGCCAGCGGGATGAGAATCCCCGTCGCCGCGATGATTCCGGCAATGAAGCTCACGAAGTTCCGCCACGCCTGCTTGAACGCGTCGCCGAGCACGCCCGTTTCGCCGCGAGCGCTGACGACGGGGAAGGCCTCGTGCACCGTCACCGACATCGAGCTCATTGCCGCACGCGTCCGCAGATATCGCAGCCGTCCCTCGTAGCGCTCGATCTCTTCGCGAACTCGCGCCAGCTCGCGCTCGACGGCGAGCACGTCGGAAAGTCGCCCGGTTCGATTCCCGAGCAGCTCGATGAGGCGTGACTCCAGTCGCTTCGCGTTCTGCACGCGGGCGCTGACGTCCACGTACTCCTCGCCGACATCCTCCGTGTACTCGTTGAGCGCCTCGACCTTGCCAATTGGCTTCAGTCCGGAGACGGCGTCGCCCCAGCGCGCGGCAGGAATCTTCATCTCCAGCGTGGCCGTGCGAATCTGGTCGCGCCCGCTCGCGAGCTGGGTGTTGGCGACGTAGCCGCCTAACCGCTGCGCCAGGTCGCGCACCTGCTGCATCGCGATCTCGAGGGAGTCCACTTCGACGGTCGCGTTGCCGGTGCGAATGAGCATCGACGGCGCGGCCGCGCTGTCGCTGACGCGAACCTGCGAGGGATCGCGCATTGCCTGCGACACCTCCGTTGCGCTTCCAGCCCTGCCGACGCCCATCGCCGGAGGCGCGGGCGCTGCCTCGGGGACGCCCTTCTCCCGACTGTATCCCTCCTGCAGGCCGACCGCGTCGGTGGCGGTCCGGTCGGGAGCCGCATTGTCGCCACACGCGATGACCAGTGCGGCCGACACGAGCGCGAACCTTCGATATGGAGATGTGAGCATGATCCTGTGTTGAAGGCCTGGTGAATGGCGCCTCCGAGCGCCATCAGGGAGACGTCCGCCGCCGCCATCCTTGCACAGCTTCCTTCAACTTCGGCGCGACATCGTGTCGAGCGCCACCGCCAGCTCCCGAACGCCACGCCGAAGCTCCCGCTCATCCACCGCCGCGAACCCCATCTGCACACCTTCTCGCGGAGCCCGCCCGCGGGAATAGCGACTCAACGGCCCGACCTCGACGCCTCGTTCGGCCGCCGCCTTCGCTGCGGCCACGTCGCTCATGCCCGCGCCCAACCATCCGACCGTCTGCAACCCCGCCTCGACGCTCGAGATCTCCATCATGCCGGCGAGATGCTCGCGCGCCGACTCCAGCAACACCGACAACCGCTCCGCGTACACCTCGCGCATTCGCCGAACGTGACGTCCGAAATGCCCACCGACGATGAAGTCGGCGAGCACCGCCTGCTCGAGCACCGGCACGTGGCGCGTCGCGATCGATTTCGCCGCCGCGAAATAATCCACCAGATCCGTTGGAACCACCAGATAGCCGAGGCGGAGCGAGGGGAACATCACCTTGCTGAACGTCCCGGCGAAGAGCACCGACCCGTGCCGATCGAGTCCCTGGAGCGCCGGGAGCGGACGCCCGGAGTAGCGGTACTCGCTGTCGTAGTCGTCCTCGAGGACCAACGCACCGGTCGTCCGCGCCCAATCGAGCAAGGCGAGTCGCCGCGGGAGGCTCATGCTGACGCCGATCGGGAATTGATGCGCGGGGGTGACGTAGGCGAGACGTATGTCGTGGCGTCGGCCCCGTGGAACCTCCATGCCCTCGTCGTCCACGGGCACGCCGGACACCTTCGCGCCGAACGCCTCGAACACGAATCCCGCGCCGCGATATCCCGGCTCCTCCATGCACACACGGTCGCCGCGGTTCAGCAGGACGCGCGACACCAGGTCGAAGGCCTCCTGGGCACCGGCCACGATGATGACCTGTGCGGCGTCGCACCGCACGCCGCGCGAGGTCGTTAGGTATTCCGTCACCGCTTCGCGAAGCGGCTGGTATCCCGCCGGGTCGCAGCCGAGGAGCGCGCTGGCGGTGGCGCGGCGCAGGCGGCGTGCGGTCAGCTGCGCCCATAGCGTCGTGGGGAAGAGGTCGAGCGCGGGCTGATCGGTTCGAAACGCCCGGGCGGGACGCGCGGGGAATCCGGGAAAGAGTGCTGCACTTCGCGCGAAGTCGGACACTCGTCGCCGCGCCGGTGTGGGCGACGCACGCGGCGCGTGGGTGCGAGGAACATGAAGGAGCTCGTCAGGCAGGGTCTGGTTGACGAAGGTGCCCGATCCCACGGCTCCTTCGACGTACCCTTCGGCCTTCAGCTGATCGAAGGCGCTGACGATCGTCCCGCGCGACAGGCCGTACTGCCTCGCGAGATCACGTGTCGCGGGAAGGCGGGCGCCCGGGCGCAGGCGCCCGTCGAGGATCTGCTGGCGCAAGGCGTCGTACAGCCAGGTGGCCGCGCGTGTGCCCGACTCTCGCGGCGGGAGCGCAAGGGTGAAGGCGGTCGTCCGCTTCGGCATAATGGTCCAGTAAAAAGACAGAATATGGATCTACTCGCTGGGCCACATGACCGCTAGCGTACGAGCACCAAACCGGAGGATGACATGAAAGCACGGCTGAACTACGCCAAGGCGGCGCCCGGTGTGTACGACGCCATGGACGCCGCGGACCAGTACCTTGCCACGGGCAGCATCGACGAATACCTGCTGAACCTCGTCCGCCTCCGGGTCTCGCAGATCAACGGCTGCGCGTACTGTATCGACATGCACTTCAAGGATCTCCGCGCGCTCGGGGAAGGGGAGCAGCGGCTGTACTCGCTCGACGCGTGGCGTGAATGCCCGTATTACACCGAGCGGGAGCGCGCTGCCCTCGCCTGGGCGGAAGCGGTCACCGTTATCGCCGACGGACACGCGCCGGAACGTCTCTTCGAGGCAGCGCGTTCGCATTTCAGCGAGCAGGAGCTGTGCGATCTCACCATGGCCATCGCCACGGTCAACGCCTGGAATCGCCTCTCGATCTCGGCTCGCCTCGTCCCCGGCGGGTATCAGCCGGCGAAACGCCCGGAAATGGTGACGCAAGCATGACCAGACCGCCCCGCTCCCAGCACGAAGCGTTCGCCCCGTCCGATTGGGCGGGGCTCGCCACGGTCGCCGCGATCTGGGGGTCGTCGTTCCTCCTCATCGAGATTGGTCTCGACCACTTCGCGCCGCCGCTCGTCGCCATGCTGCGGTTGGCGTTCTGCGTCATGGTCCTGGCGATGTTTCCCTCCGCGCGCCGGAGCGTGCCGCGCTCCGAATGGCCGGCCATCGCTGCGCTGGGCCTCTTCTCGATGGCGTTGCCGTTCCTTCTGTTCCCCATCGCGCAGCGGTCGATCGACTCCTCGCTCGCCGGCATGTTGAACGCCACCGCCCCGCTCTTCGTCGCGGTGATCGCGGCCATCATTCATCGCCGCCTTCCCGGCGCGCGGCAGCAGCTCGGGCTGGTGGCCGGCTTCGCCGGAGTCGTCTTGATCAGCTGGCCGGCGATCGTCGGTGCGCACGCCAGTGTTCGCGGGGTCGTCCTGGTCCTGCTGGCCACACTCTCCTACGGGATCGCCGGCAACCTCGCGGCTCCGCTCCAGGTTCGAAACGGCGCGCTCCCCGTCGTCTTCCGTGCGTCCGTGGTCGCGCTCGCGCTCCTCGTTCCGTTCGGGCTCGGAGGTCTCCCCACGTCCAGCTTCGCGTGGTCGAGCCTCATCGCCGTCGGCGCGTTAGGCGTCTTCGGGACGGCGATCGCGCTCGTTGCGTTCACGACGCTGCTCGGACGTGTCGGCGCCACGCGGGGCTCGGTGACGATCTACTTCCTGCCGCCGATCGCGATGGCGCTCGGCGCCCTCGTCCGCGATGAGCGGATCGCCGCGCTCTCGATCATCGGCACGGGTCTGGTACTCGTGGGGGCCTGGCTCGCGAGCCGGGCGGAGCGGACGCCGGCGAGCATGCCGACGATCGAGCCGACGACCCTCCGGCGTCCCGCGGACGCCGCCTAACGCGGTCAGCCGTCGAGCTGTCTCCGAACGGCTCGCAGAAAGTCCTGCCCGTCGATCGGCTTCCACAGAATGTCGTGGAAGCCTGCCGAGAGGACGCGTTCGCGGGTCACCGGGTCGGAGTAGGCGGTGACGGCGATGGTGCGCGTGGCGGCCAGCCCATGGCGGGCCTTGAGGTCCGCCAGCAGCGAGACGCCATCGTCATCCGGCAGACCAATGTCGATTACCATCAGGGCGGGGACCGCCTGCCCGATGAGCTGACGCGCTTCCTCCGCCGTCGCGGCGAGACTCACCTCCGTTCCCAGCGTCATGAGGTACGCCTGCAGGATCGCCTGCGTATCGGGGTCGTCCTCGACGATGAGAACGGCGGTCATGCGGTCTCTCTTTGTGTGGTGATCTCCCCGAGCACCGCGCGAAGCTGGCGGACGACGCTTTCGCGAGCCGTGGCCCCGGGAGCCAGGGCGCTGTCGTCGACCACGGCGGTCGCCGCACGACGCAGCCAATCGTGGTGGTGCTGCTGCTCGTCGGTGCGAGCGACGAGGACGGTCCGCGTCTGGTCCGCGTACTTCTCGCTCTGGACGCGCGCAATGACGGCCGCCAGCTCGTCTTCGGGCATGGTGACGCTGAGGAACAGCACGGTCGGGACGATGTTGTCGAGCGCGTGAAGCGCTTCGGCGCCCCCGCCCACGGACTGCACCTCGAACTGGAGGGAGCGGAGCAGGTCCTCGAGCATCCCGCGTGCGTCCGGGTCCTCATCGACGACCAGCGCCACCCGGTGCTGTCGGCGCTCGCGCAGCCGACCGAGCACGTCGATCAGCACCTTGCGATCGACCGGCTTCACCAGGTAGTCGGTCACACCTAACGAGAAGCCGAGCGCGCGCTCCGAGACGATCGACATGATGAGGACGGGGATGTCGGCCAGCTCGGGGTCGGCCTTCAGCTCCTTGAGGACCTCCCACCCATCCTTTTCCGGCATCATGATGTCGAGCGTGATCGCGAACGGCTTGAGCATGTGCGCCAGCTCGAGTCCGCGGTTCGCGTCCAGCGCGCCGACCACGCGGAACCCCGCCGCGGCGAGCGAGTCCCGCAGCAGCAGGATCACCTCGGGATCGTCGTCGATCGCCAGCACCACTGGATCGCTGGCGGCCCCGGCGGGCTCCGGCGGCTGCGTGGCGGCGACGGCCCGCGCCTCTTCCTCCGAGACAACGGGGAGGGTCACCACGAACGTCGCGCCCTTGCCGAGTGTGCTCTCGACGCGAATGGTCCCGTTCATGAGCTCCGTCAGACGACGCGCGATCGCCAGGCCGAGTCCGGTTCCACCGTAACGGCGGGTCGTGCCATCCTCGACCTGACGGAAGCTCTCGAAAATCCGTTCGATGTTGTTCGGCGCGATGCCGATTCCCGTGTCGCGGACTTTCGTCGCGAAGCGCTCGCCGCTGACGGACTCGACGGTGATCTCGACCGTCCCGCCGACCGGCGTGAATTTCACGGCGTTCGAGGCGAGGTTCGTCAGCACCTGCTTGTACTTCGTGCGATCGAGGCGCACCGAGTCCGGCGCCGACGCCAGGTTCGCGGTCACCCTCAGCCCCTTCTCGCCCGCCAGTGGCGCGATCGTCTCCTCGACCTCGGCGACGATCGTGCGTGGGTCGAAGTCCTCGTAGCGGAGCTCCATGCGACCCGCTTCGATCTTCGACAGGTCGAGCACATCATCGATCAGCAGCTGCAGGTCTTTCGCGCGCCGAACGATGTTGAGGATCGCGCGCTCCTGCGCTTGCGTCATCGCACCGTAGACGCCGTCGCGCAGGAGACCCGAGTAGCCTAACACAGCGTTCAAGGGCGTGCGCAGCTCGTGCGACATCGTCGCCAGGAAGCGCGACTTCGCTTCCGTCGCGTCGCGCAGCGCCTGCGCCCGCTCCTCCAGCTGCTCGTTGGCCTTGTGCAGCAAATCGCTCACGTGCCGGTACTCATCGGCCTGCGCCTCGGCGCGCCGCCGCGCTTCCGCGAGCGATTCCGCCTGCCGGGCGAGCTCCTCCTTCTGCGCCGCGAGCTCTTCCGTCTGCATCTCCAGCTCGGTCGCCTGCTCGAGGAGCTGCTCCTGCTGCTGCTCCAGGTCGATCTTCTGCTCCTTGAGCTGCTCGATGACCTTTGCAAGGTCGCTGTTGGAGCGGGCGAGATCGCGATTGCGCTCGGCGAGATCGTCTCGGACGCGCTCCGCCCGCATCGTGGCGGGAAGACGGACGAGCCAGAACCCGTCCGGGTCGCGAGCAATCTGGAATGCGCCATTCATTGTCGAGACGCGACCGTCGGCAAACCGCACGTCCTCGAGCACGGACGCCGGTGAATCCGCCGCCTTCAGCGCGTTGACGACCTGCGAGCGACAGCGCTCGTCGAGCAGGTCATCCAGCTTGACGCCAACGAGCCCGCCCGCATGCCGACCCAGCCCCCGTTCGAGGAGCCCGTTGGAAAAGAGAACGCGTCCGCTGGGGTCGATGCGGAGAACGGCAATATCGGTTTGCGGGAGGGGAGCAGGCGGCTCATCGGCCGTCCGCGCGCCCTCCGTGGGGGAGAGTGTATCGGTCATGAGTTTCATCCGCCGTCGCCCGGCAACGGCGCCGGGATTTGACCGCCATTTGGCATGAACTGCGCCAAGGCCCCCGCGCGAGTGGCTGGCACCAAGAACAGAGGGGTTCATCACGGATGACACGGATGGGACTCTAACGGCCTGATCGCTCCTGGCGCCAAACAATCTCCATGCGCAGGTCCAAAGCAGCCTTTTATTGTCGCGCGGGGAGGGTTCAATGCATCAGGAGCGATCCGCAGCATCCGCTCAATCCGCCTCATCCGATTGAACCCTCCGTTCTTGATGCCTGCCCGGCTCGCGTGAACCGGGCATCAAGAACAGAGGGTCTATACGGATGAGGCGGATTAGGCGGATGCTGCGGATCGCTCCTC
>DASRHU010000086.1:0-3822 GCA_035650335.1 Gemmatimonadaceae bacterium
ATCGCCGGCGTCATCAACGTCGTGCTTCGCGCCGATGCGCATCGCTCCATCTCGGGAAGCGTGGGACAGACGACCGAAGGCGACGGGCGCGTGACGCAGTTCCAGACCAACTACGGGCTCGGCTTCGCGAACAACGGCTTCCTGCATTTGAGCGCGGAGTGGCGGGATCGCGACAGCACCAATCGCGCGCGGCCGGACGTGACGCCGCAGTGCACCAACGGGACGTTCACCGTGCCCAACTGCGTGGAAGGGTCGCGGCTCAGTTGGCAGGGGGATGCGGCGACGCGTGACCTCGGAGTCTTCGCGAACACCGCGCTTCCGCTCTCGAACGGCGTGGAGCTGTACGGGTTTGGCGGCATCAGTCGTCGCGAGGGTCTCGCGGCCGGTTTCTTCCGCCGCGCCTTCGACGATCGCACCGTGCGCGCCATCTACCCGAACGGGTTCCTTCCGCTGATCAGCAGCGACATCGCCGACAACTCGTTCTCGGCGGGCGTCCGTGGAATCTTCTCAGGCTGGAGCTGGGACCTCGGCGGCGTCTACGGCGCGAACGCGTTCGAGTTCGGGGTGCGCAACAGCGTGAACACGTCGATGGGCACCAGCAGCCCGCGCGACTTCTACGCCGGGGCGCTGCGCTTCAATCAGCTGACGTTCAACTATGACATGACCCGCCAGTTCCATACGGGGATCGGCGCGCTGAACGTCGCGATCGGGGCCGAGCATCGGCGCGACAACTTCAAGCTCGAGCGCGGCGACGAGAACTCGTACCGGATCGGGACGGTTCCCATTCTCGATGGACCGAACGCCGGGGCGCCGGCTGCTCCCTTCGCGCAGGTCTTTCCCGGGTTCCGGCCGGAAGACGAGAACGACAAGTCCCGGAGCAATAGTGGTGCGTACGTCGATCTCGAGCTGAATCCGACCGACAGGATCCTGCTTGCGCTCGCCGGACGCTACGAGGACTACTCGGACTTCGGCGAGACCACTGACGGCAAGGTCGCGATGCGCGTCGAGCTCGCGAGAGGCGTCGCGATACGGGGCGCCGCACAGACGGGCTTCCGTGCGCCGTCACTTGGCCAGTCGTACTTCTCGGCGGTGTCGACGAACTTCGTCAATGTCGGCGGTGTCAGCACGCCGTTCGAGATCCGCACGTTCGCGATCGGCAGCCTGGGTGGCACAGTGCTTGGCGCGAGACCGCTGCGCGCCGAGGAGTCGGTCAACCTGAGCGCGGGCATCACCTTCAATCCGGCGCCGTTCTTCTCGCTCACGGCGGACTGGTATGAGGTCGAGATCGACGATCGCATCGTGCTGTCCGGGAATTTCATCCACAGCTCCGTACGCGACACGCTCGAGAATCACGGGATCGTGGGTGTGAACGGTGCGCGATACTTCACGAATGCCGTGGACACGCGCACCAGAGGACTCGACATCGTGTCGAGCTTCGCGATCGACCTCGACACGAAGGGGTTACTGCGGTTCACTGGCGGATTCAACGAGAACCGGACGCGGGTCCTGCACGTGGACTCGACGCCTCCGCAGCTCGCCGCGGTCAGCTCGGCGCTGTTCGACCGCGTGGAGCGCGGGCGTCTGGAGGAGGGTCAGCCGCGGCGCACGATCTCCCTGACGTCCACATGGGACTGGAACCGGCTGAACGTGATGGGCCACACGAGCCGTTTCGGAAAGGTCACCAATCGCGCGACGAACCCGGCACAGGACCAGACGTTCGGGGCGAAGTGGATAACCGACCTGTCGCTGTCGTACAAGGTGACGCCGCAGCTGTCGCTGGGGGTGAATGGGAACAACATCTTCGACGTCTATCCCGACACGAACATCACGCCCAACCAGACGCGCGGGATCTATCTGTACAGCGGTCTGACGCCGTTCGGCTTCAACGGGGCGCAGTGGTCGGTGCGGGCGACGTACGAGTATGCGCAGCTGCCGTTCATGAGCCGGAGGAAGGCCGCAACGGGGTCGAAGGGATCGAGGGGATCGGAGGGGTCAAGGGCGCGGAAGGACGAAGAATGATCGCGCGTTAGGCCCCCGCACGGGCCTTCGACAAAACGCCCCGGCCAATCGTCGCCGGGGTGTTTTGTCATCGGTGTCAGGGGAACGGAGGGCGAGGGATTCGAACCCCCAAGTCCTTGCGGACGCCGGTTTTCAAGACCGGTGCAATAGCCATTCTGCCAGCCCTCCCCGTCGAAAGATCGCGCCGTGGGGAGGTCCGGGCAACACCGGCCGTGGAAACGCGAACGGCAACGTCAGCAGCTTGATCGCGGATGCCACGGATCGCGAACGGCGAAAACGGCCGGATTCACGGCAACTACTAAGGCTCCATGAGAACCTGTTGGGGTAAGGTCGCGCCGGCCGACGGGGTCGGACCATTGGTTAGGTTTTGTTGCCGTTACACCAGCTCCTGCGGTTGCCTTATCCGTGATGTTTCGCCCTCAAAACCGCGCCATCCGCGATCGAGCTGTTGACGTTGCCGTTGCAGTTCTTGCGGCGTTCTGCGGCCATCTGCGGTTCCGAGTGGCTGACCTTCGAGACACCGGCGCGGCGGCGCCTCAGCGGCGCCCGGTGTCTCCGCCTAACGGCAATGCCGGCGCGGTGTCGCCGGCCGGGGGCGCCGGTGGCCGTTGCTGGTCGAAGATATCGCCAAGCCCCGTCGCGCGCGCGACCGCCTCGGCCGTGCGCATCACGCTGTCGGCGCGCGGAGCGTTGCCCGCCATCAGCTCGGCCTCGTAGAGATTGGCGGCCGTCGCCACGTAGAGATACGGAATTCCAACGGACGCGCGATCGACCCAGCTCCCGCGCGCGATGATCGAGTGATGTCCCCGGAAGACTTCGTTCCAGAGCGTTCGGGACCTGGGCAGATCGAACCAGCCTTCACCCTGGAGCATCAGCGTGTCGCGGTCGGCGGCAGGAATGGCGGGGAGAAGCCTCCGGGCGAGACCCTGCTGTAGCAAATAGGCCTCGAGGCCGAGGCTGCGGCCGTAGCTGCCGGAGGTCCGCGCGAAATAGATCGGGCGCTCGGGAAATGCGTCGGCGATCATGCGCAGCACGAGCATGCTGGCCTTGTCGAGGACCTGTGGCGGGATCGTCGCGACGATGGTCCCCTTCCGGAAAATCTGTGGCTCGCGAATCTCGATGTATGGCGGGAGCGCATCGGCCTCGGCGATGGTGAGGTCGACCGGTGGACCCGACGGCTTCGTCCACTGCTTTCCGCGATAGACGGCCGGACCCTTCTCGGCGTCGTACTCGAAGACCGGGCGCCGAATGAGCTGCCGCACGTACCACTCGGTGTTCAGCAGAGACGTGTTCGCGACGATCACATCGCGACGGATCCCTTCGACCTCCTGCGCATACCAGAGTGGGAAGGTGTCATTGTCCCCGACGGTCACGAGCACCCCGTAGGGCTCGACCGAGTTCAGCATGTCGTGCGCGAAGTCGGCGGTGTCGGTGTGACCGGCGCGGGAGGCCGTCTTCCAGTTCGTGAACAGGGGGATGAGCGCGAGGGCGAGTATCGGCGTCGCGGCCAGCCACGACCGGCGGCGGGGAAGCTCGACGGTGTCCCGCCCCACCTTCACGCGTTCCGCGCCTAACGCATGGGCGACGGCTTCCCACAGATACACGAGGCCGAGGGCCGTCCACACGCCCCAGGCGCTGAAGGAGATGAGATAGAAATAGTCGCGGTCGCGCACCTCGCTGAGCTCCGAGGGGCGGTTCTGCGAGAAGCCGTACTTGAAGTTCAAGTAGTAGATCAGCAGCACCGTCAGCGTGAACATGAAGGTGCCGAAGTACCAGAACGACCGGCGATCACGCTTCCAGTGC
>DASRHU010000087.1:0-26294 GCA_035650335.1 Gemmatimonadaceae bacterium
CTAACTGGAATAGTATGCGGCATTCTCCTCTATGTACCCGCGAGACAGGTCGCACCCGAACGCCGTCGCCTCAGCGCTCCCGACGCCGAGCGTGACGACGATGTCAGTGGTGTCGTTCGCGAGCGCGGCCCGGACGGCGGAGTCCTCGAACGCCGTGCGCTCGCCGCCCTGCACCACCTTCTGTCCATTGACCCACACATCGGTCGCCGCCGGACGAATCGCGCACTCGAAGCATTTGCCGATCGCCATGAGCACCCGTCCCACGTTCGGGTCGGCGCCGTGCACCATCGTCTTTACCAGCG
The DNA here is from genome assembly GCA_035650335.1 of Gemmatimonadaceae bacterium. Classification (GTDB taxonomy): domain Bacteria; phylum Gemmatimonadota; class Gemmatimonadetes; order Gemmatimonadales; family Gemmatimonadaceae; genus JAICNG01. The sequence continues at coordinate 303 of DASRHU010000087.1, forward strand.
GCGAGTTCACCAGGGACTTCGCGATGCGGCGCGCCTCGCCCTGGTTGGCGGCGCCACGAACCGTGGCCCGCAGCAGCTTCGTCGCACCTTCGCCGTCCCGCGCGAGCATCTCCGTCATTCGAAGGCTTCCCATGGTGAGCGCCTTCCGAAAGGCGTCGCGATCGGGCAGACCCGCCAGCCCGTTGGCGAGAAGCACACAGGTGTCCGACGTGCTCGTATCGCTGTCCACCGACAACATGTTGAAGGAGACGTCCACCGCCTCGCGGAGAAGTCGGTCGAGCTCCGGCGCCGTGATTCTCGCGTCCGTCATGATGTAGGACAGCATGGTCGCCATGTTCGGCTCGATCATCCCCGAGCCCTTCGCGACCCACGTGATCGTGACGTCGCCCATGCCCATCGAGACGGCCTTGGGATGTGTGTCGGTGGTCATGATGCCTTCCGCGCCCACGAGCGGATCGTCCACCAGATCCGCCGCGATGCCCTGGAGCCCCTGCTCGATCTTTTCGATCGGCAACGGGCGTCCGATGACACCGGTGGAGCTCACCAGCACGCGATCGGGCGTCGTGCCTAACGCTCCGGCAGCGGCCTCCGCCATGCGGCGTGCGTGGGCGAGACCTCGCTCCCCCGTCGCGACGTTGCTCACCTTGCTGTTCACGACGATGGCCCGCAGCACCCCGCCGCGAATCGTCTCGCGCCCCAGCACCACCGGGGCACCCGGAAAGTGGTTGCGCGTGAAGACCGCGGCGGCGGCGGCGTCCACGTCACTGACGAATACCGAGAGGTCCTTCCCCGATGGCTTGAGCCCACAGTTGCGGCTCGCCGTTCGGAAGCCGCGTGGGAAGCGCGGGCGATCGTGAAACATCATGGCCAGAACGATACTGTCCCGCTGGCGTTTGGGCAGGGTGGGCGGGCGCCGCCCCTGCGACCCAGCCGTGATCGCCCCCGCATGGACGCGCGACGCCGCGCGGCACTCCGAGGAGCGCCACGCGGGGACCGTCAGCGCGATCGCGAGGGAGAGCCTAACGACCGCTCGTGCGTGCTATGGCGCGATCGCCACCCGATAGCGGACGACGAGCGGGCCGTCTTCCCCTGGACGCGTCTCGGGCCACACGCGGAGCGTGCGCCCGCCCGCGACCGGCACGTACAATCCCTGCGTCGGCAGCTCGGTCGTCAGTCCTTGCGCCGGAACCAGCGAACCCACAGGGATGACGGCGATCGCCGAATCGACCAGCGCCCCGTAGATCAGCGGCAGGGTCTCGCGCAGCAATCCCTCGAACTTCTCGGGGCGTCTGGTGCGGGTGAGCGGGGTGTCGAAGTGCACGGTGACGTCGTCTCCGCGACGCTCCGCATAGATCCCACCGCGAAGCGGGGTCCGTCCTTCGCCGATGGTGGCCGCGAGCTCTACGGCGGGTGGGGTGGTCACGCTCGCGGGGGTCACCAGGGCGGTATCCGACGAAATCTCGACTGCCGGTGTGGACTGAACGCTCTCATCCAGTGCGGGTTGCGGCGCCGTCCTGGTCGTCTGGGCGGCGATCGCGAGCCCCGCCGCACGGAGCTCGCTGTCGAGCATTCCCGCGGCACCAGCCGCTCCAATGGTTGCGACGCCAAGGGCGACCGCGGCCGTCGCATAGAGGGCGCGACGACGACGCTCGCGCGATTCGACGAGCTTTTCCTTACGGCAGCGGAGGCATACCGGGATGCCGGGCCCCACATCGTGGGGACAAGGCGGGGCGATTCGTTCTGACATGGCTGGCTCTCGAGGCGGGGGGACTTCGAGGAGGCGGCAGGATCACCCTGCTGACGAGCCACCCGTCACCCGGCAACCGACGCCGCCCCACCTTGCCAACCCAACGGAGCCTCGCCGCCGCGTCGCCTCCGAACGAGAATCGGCGAAAAAGTTCCGCCCGAAGAGATGCCGCGCGGGTTTCCCTAACGCGGACACGCGCGTCAACAAAGGGGCACAGCAGTCCCACCGTGTCCCCTGAATTCCGTCAACCGAATTCTGATACCCGAAGTCTCTGCCGCTCCGGCAAGGACCCGCTCATGCGTACCCCGATTGGTCGCGCTGCTGTGCTGGTGATTTCGCTGATCCTGGCGGCCTGCTCGTCAGGCACGGTGATCGTCGTCCGACCGCCCGCACCGCCTCCGCCGCCGCCACGTCCGCGAATCGCGCCGCTGGAAGTCACGCTCGCCCGCCCCATTCGCGGGCAGCTGCTCGTGCAGACGAATCGCCCTTCGTACGTGGCGCTCTTCGAGATCGTCCCCGGCCGTGGCGTCGCGCTTCTTGCGCCGGCACACCCGCACCAGCGGACGTGGATGCTCGCGGGGCTGAACTGGGTCCCGGTGTCCTGGAAGGTTCAATCCACGCTGTATTACGGCCGCCCGTCAGGGACGTCGGTACCCGCCCGCTGGGTGTACGCGATCGCGTCGGATGAGCCGCTGCGCATACCGGACGAGGCTTTCCATCCCAGCTACATGCGCCGCGCGCTCGGCCTCGCCGCCTATCGTGGTACCAATCCGCACCTGACGATGCGCGCGATCGCCCGCACGTTCGTTCCCCCGGTCGTCGACGAGGCATGGGCGGAGGACGCCTACGCCCTCCCGGCGACGTACGCCAGCGACCCGTATCGCACGGTCCGCATCTACTGCGCAAACCGGACGGTGTACGAAGTTCCGGAAGAGGTGGCGGACCGTGCCTGGTGCCCGACCGTGAGCTCTGGTGCTACGGTCGTGCGGACGCCCCCGGCACGCCCCGACTCCGTCGTCGCGAGCAACGGTCGCCGCATTCGAATTCGCATGCCGGAGACGACGCCCGTGCGCGTGCCGATCGATCGTGTGCCCGTGCCGACCCCGGCGGAGGACGTGCCGGTTGCTGACGAACGCGACGCGCCCCGGAACGACGACAACGCCCAGCGCCCGAAGGAAGTGAAGGACGATGCGAAAACCGGTCGCGGCAACGGCAACGCCTACGGCCATACCGACGATCCCAACGTGAAGGGGCGTGGCATCGAGAGCGAGAAACGTGATGACCCGCGACGCACGCCTCGCGTGGACACGCCCGCCAATGCCAACCCGCCGCAGTCCGACCCGGACCCGATTGACCGCCGGAACGAGCGCGAGCAGGAAAAGGAGATTCGCGCCGAGCAAAGAGAGGAGCGGAAGGCGGACAAGGTCGAACGGCGCGAGGAGAACCTCGAGCAGCGCGTCGAACAAAAGGCCGACAAGGCGGAGCAGAAAGTCGAGCGTCTCGAGCAAAAGGTCGACAAGCCGGCGGCACCCGCCGAGTCCCAACCCGACGTTCCAGCCGTGAAGGCCGAGCCCGAGGCGAAGCCCGAGAAGGCCGAGGTGAAGCCGGAGAAAGCCGAGGCAAAGCCCGAGAAGACCGAGGCGAAGCTGGAGAAAGCCGAGGCGAAGCCGGAGAAAGCCGAGGCAACGCCCGAAAAGACCGAGGCGAAGGCGCAAGACAAATCGTCCGGGAAACCCGACGATACCCCGGGCGGAAAGCCCGACGACAAGGGCAACGGCAAGCCCGACGAGCCCGGAAAGAAGGGAAACAAGAACAAGCCGTAACGCGCGAAGGGCCTTCCAAATGGAAGGCCCTTCGTGTCGAATAGAGCGCCATGACCGAGCCACGTCGCGGCGCCGCCGCCACCGCCATGGTCGGCGCCGCCTTCCTGATGGCCACGTCGGCGATCGGCCCGGGGTTTCTCACCCAGACCGCGGTCTTCACGGCCCAGCTCGGCGCAAGCTTCGGCTTCGCCATTCTCGTCTCGATCCTGTTCGACCTCGGCGCCCAGCTCAACATCTGGCGCGTGCTCGCCGTCGCGCGGCGTCGGGCACAGGATGTCGCCAACGCGGTGCTGCCGGGGCTCGGCCACGCGCTCGCGGGGCTGGTGGCGTTAGGCGGGCTCGCGTTCAACATCGGCAACATCGCTGGCACGGGGCTGGGATTGAACGCGCTGGCCGGCATCGACGTGAAGGTGGGCGCCGCCGCGAGCGCGCTCGTCGCGATTGGCCTCTTCCTCGTCCGCGAGGCCGGCCGCGCCATGGATCGCTTCGCCCAGGCGCTCGGGGCGGTGATGATCGTGCTCACCGCCTACGTCGTCGTCACGGCGCGCCCACCGATCGCCGACGCCGCCCTGCGCACGTTCGTGCCGATGGAGATCGATCCGCTGTCGATCGTGACGATCGTCGGCGGGACCGTGGGCGGTTACATCACCTTCGCCGGCGCGCATCGGCTCATCGATGCCGGCGTGCACGGGCGCGATGCGATTGGGCGCGTCACCCGCGCCGCCTCGCTCGGCATCGGTGTCGCGTCGGTCATGCGCGTCCTGCTCTTCCTGGCGACACTCGGCGTCGTCGCCCAGGGTGCGACGCTCGATCCCGCGAATCCTCCGGCGTCCGCCTTTCAGCACGCTGCCGGGGAGCTGGGCGGCCGCATGTTCGGCATCGTGATGTGGGCGGCGGCGATCACCTCCGTCGTCGGCTCCGCCTACACGTCGGTCTCTTTTCTCCGCTCCGTGAGCGCACGCATCGATCGCGCGCCGTCGCGTGCGATCATCGCGTTCATCGTGCTGTCCACGGCGATCTTCCTCATCGTCGGCCGTCCGGTGGCGATCCTCGTGCTCGTCGGCGCCATCAATGGACTCATCCTGCCAGTTTCGCTGGGGGTGATGCTCGTCGCCGCGCATCGCGCGAGCATCGTCGGCGATTATCGGCACGCCCGATGGCTCACGGTCGCGGGTATCGTCGTCGCCGTCGCGATGACCGCGTTAGGCGTTCGCGCGTTGCTGACCGTCGACCTCTAGCGCGGAGTGCGCGCGCGCTCGACACCGCGCAGGCACGAACGGGCGAAGTCGCCTTCCGCCCGGGCACACTCGCGCGCCATTGGCGCGGCATCGGTACGCATGAGCGCCAGCCGCGAGCCGACGGTCTCGTAGCAGGCGTCCTTCCTCGCTGCCACCGCGCCGCAGAAGATCATCGCGCGGTCACCGGTCCACATTTCGTCGAGATACGAGTCCGCGGCGCCGGCGACGCAGGCAGAGTCTCCCGGGGCCGCGATGCTCTCGCACAGGCCGGCGACGCGTCTCTCATCCTGCCACCATCCGGTCGCCTGCTTGCCGATGCCGAAGAAGCAGTCGTCGCGGAAGGCAGGCGGCGCCTCCTCGCACACGGCAATCAGTTTTCGCTGATCGCCAGCGGCCTCCTCGAGCGCGATGATCGGCTGGTACGTCCAGCAGGCATCGCGGTACCGCTCGTCGATCCCATTGCACGGAGACGACGGATCACCGCGCCTGGCGAGTGGCGGCTGTTGGCGTGCGGCCGCGCCCGCTTCCACCGCGGCGGTGCCGACCCGCATGTCCGCGGAGGACGTGGCGCGCACCGCGTTCTCCATGAATACACCATCGTGGCACTCTCGCCGGGCGTCTGCATCGGTCAGATGGTCGCATGCCGCCAGCGCACCTCGCACATCACCGCGGTAGCGGACGATCAGGCCGTGTCCCATGCCGTGCGCGCATTCGAGGGACACGAGCCTCGCGGCACCGGGCCTCGTTATGCGATCGCACAGTGAGTCGAGCGCGCGCGGTGCGACGGCGTCCGGAGTGGCCGCGCGGGCCGATGCGAAATACGCTTCCATGACTCCGTGATTGCACCCCGCCTGGAACACCTCGCGACACTCGGCGTACACGGCCGGGTCTCCGTCGCGCCGCCCGACGATGAACCTGCCCAGCGCATGAGCGATGACGTGCCCCATGTCGCGCATGACCGTATCCCCGGCGGCGTGCCGCTCGAGCTTCGTCAGCGCGGGCCCGATTCCCTCCGTGCGGGCGGTAACGAACAGGTCGGCGACGTCGAGGTCACGATCCGTGACCCGCGTCCAGTCGATGGCGGAGCTCGTCGCCTCATGATGCTGGCCATGACCAGACGCAGCGGCCGCAATGTCAGGGGCGGTCGCCTTGCGCCGCAGCGCCGCCTTCGCGCCGACGATGCCTACGACGAGGGCAATGAGGAGGACAGTAAGGACTTTCGCGGTCAGTGACATCGCCTGAACACTCCGGACGCCCTCGACACGATTCCTGTCTCGGGTAGCGGCCGGGGAGCCGCAGCGGACGCAGAAGGCCGCGGACGCTGCAACGTCAAACGCGTTACCACGGATTTGATCGGCAAAGCTTCACCGCGGTACGGCTGTCGCAGTTGACGTCGCAGTTTCTCCGGCCTTCTGCGTCCATCTGCGGCTCTCCGACACGAGCAATCAATCCGCTAGTACTTCGCGAGATAGCTCTCCAGCTCCCACGCCGAGACCTGCGTGATGTAGTCCCTCCACTCTTCACGCTTCGCGGCGAGAAAGTGCTCCGTGACGTGGTCGCCGAGGGCATCGCGGATCACCTTGTCCTTTTCCAGCTCGTCGCACGCCTCGTTGAGATCGTGCGGCAAGTCATCGATGCGGAGCCGCCGCTTCTCGCGATGTGACATCTCCCAGATGTTGACGTTCACCGGCTCCCGCCAGTCGGCCTGCGTCTCGATGCCATCGAGTCCGGCCGCGAGCATCACCGCGAGCGCGAGGTACGGATTCGCGGCGGGATCGGGCATGCGCAGCTCGACCCGCGTCCCCTGCTGACGCCGCTCCGGGATTCGAATCAGCGGTGATCGGTTGCGCATCGACCACGCAACGTTGACCGGCGCTTCGTAGCCCGGCACGAGTCGCTTGTACGAGTTGACGAGCGGGTTCGTGATCGCGCAGAAGCCGCGCGCATGCTTCAGCAGGCCCCCGATGTAGTGCAGCGCGGTGCGTGACAGCTCCCATTCGGCTTTGGGATCCCAGAACGCGTTTTCCTCTCCGCGGAAGAGCGACTGATGGGTGTGCATGCCGCTTCCGTTCTGCCCGAAGATCGGCTTGGGCATGAAGGACGCGAGCAAGCCGAACCGCTGTGCGACGTGCTTCACGACGAAGCGAAACGTCGCGATGTTGTCGGCGGTCGTCATCGCGTCCGCGTACCGAAAGTCGATCTCGTGCTGGCCGTGCGCGACCTCGTGATGCGCCGCCTCGACTTCGAATCCCATCTGCTCCAGAACATCGACGATGGCGCGCCGCGCATCCTCGCCCAGGTCCGCTGGCGCGAGGTCGAAATAGCTTCCCACATCGTGCGTGGCCGTCGTCGCCTCGCCGGCCGTACCTGGCTTGAAGAGGAAAAACTCCGCCTCCATCCCCGCGTTCATCACGTATCCCAGCTGGGCCGCACGCGCGATTTGCCGCTTGAGCACTCCCCGCGGATCCCCGGGGAACGGACTCCCGGTAGGGAGGTTGATGTCGCAGATCAGGCGAGCGACACGACTCTCCGCGTCCCCCCACGGGAAGATGCGAAAGGTGGAGAGATCGGGGGCGAGCAGCATGTCCGACTCCTCGATGCGCACGAATCCCTCGATCGAGGAGCCATCGAACATGATGTCCCCCGCCAACGCCTTCTCGAACTGAGAGGCTGGCACCTCGACGTTCTTGTTGACGCCGAGAATGTCCGTGAACTGGAGCCGGAGGAAGCGGACGTGATGTTGCTGCGCGAGCGCGAGAATGTCGCTGGGGCTCGCGCCGCGGACGTCCGGGAGCGTGGACCGAGGGGTTCTGGGCACGCGCGCAACCTATTCAACCGCAGGAGAGAGGGAAGAGCACCCCCGGAAGCCTCCTCTTTCGCCTGCCCCTGGCAAGCTGATTGCGAGCCTGAAGGCCACAGTCTTGACCAGGAGTCGAGCATCATGAAAGCCAGGGAAATTATGACGAAGCGCCCGAAATGCGTCACGCCGGATACGACGGTCCGTGAAGCGGCGCGTCTCATGAAGGAGCAGGACGTCGGTGTCCTCCCCGTCGTCGATCGCGACGGCTCGGACCGGCTCGTCGGCATCGTGACCGACCGCGACATCGCGATCCGTCACGTGGCCGAGGGCCATGATTCGTCGAGCTGCCCGGTGCGCGAAGCGATGACCTCGAACGTTCGCACCGCGCGCGAAGACGACGACGTCGATCACGTCATGGATCTCATGGGGAAGGAGCAGGTCCGCCGGATCCCCGTCGTCGATGAGCGCGGCGACCTCGTCGGTATCGTCGCACAGGCCGACATTGTTCGCGACGCCCGCGATGAGAAAAAGGCCGAGCGCACGATCGAAAGGATCAGCGAGGCGGGGGGCAAGCACTCGAGCTAGGCTCGAAGACCTGGCGAATGCGGAATGCGGATCCGCGACCATCGTGTCCGGATTCCGCATTCCGCATTCGTATCGGAGTTTAGTCCGAGATCCCCTCCAGCAAGCCCCAGAGCTCGGTCGCCGCGAAGTCGTGGAAGCGCTCCTCGACATCCCGCGCCGTCCACTCGAGAAAAATCCACGCGCTCGTACGCGTTCGCGAACCAGCCACGAAATGAATACGACCGCGCGTTGCCCCATTCGCGCGGTCGTTCTCGCACTCGAGAAAGACATCCCATGTGACGGCCCCACGTCGCAGCTCGCCCATTCGTCTCGAGCCAACGCCCGGAAAGAGCCGGAGCTGGGGGTCGGTCATCGCCGACAGTGCATGAGGGTCACGCATGAATGCTAACGGGAAACGCGCACCACGTCCAAGCGCAGCGCCCCCAGCGCGTTCTTGATACATTCCCCTCCATGCCAGCCGCCTCTTCACCGACCATCTGTCCCTCCTGCGGCGCGCAAGCGGAGGGACGCTTCTGCGCGAGCTGCGGGGCGCCACTCGAGGGCGCGACCTGCCGGACTTGCGCCGCGCCGCTCACACCGGGCGCGCGCTTCTGTCACCACTGCGGCATGCCGGTCACCGGCTCGGCCGCCGCGGAGCCGGGCCGCGTCGGTTCGAGCTCACTGCCCTGGATCGTCGCCTCGATCGCGCTCGTGGCGCTCATCGCGCTGGTGACCGCGCAGCGGTTCCGTGCACCGTCGGACTCCGTCGCCCCAGAGGGCGCGATGCCACTGGGACCCCCAATGGCTGCTCCCGACATCTCGCAGCTCACACCGCGGGAGCGAGCGGATCGGCTCTACGATCGCATCATGGGGCTCGACGCACGGGGGCGGGCTGACAGCATTCAATTCTTCGCGCAAATGGCCATCCCCGCGTATCAGGCCCTCGCGCCCCTCGACGCCGGGGAGCGTTACGACATGGGTCGGATCGCCGAGGTCGCTGGAATTGCCGACTTCGCGCGCGCGCAGGCGGATACGATTCTCCGCGAGCATCCCAATCACCTCCTTGGACTCGTGCTCGCGATTCGCGCCGCACGCCTGGCCGGCAATGAGCCAGCGGCTCGAGGGTTCGAGCGGCGACTCACCGCGGCGGAACGCAATGAACGTCGCCGCAATCTTCCCGAGTACGAACGGCGCCGCGCCGACATCGACGCCGCGCTCGAGGTCGCTCGGGTCGAGGTTCCGCAATGATCACCACCGGCCGCGTCATTCACGTCGCGCATTCCCCCGACTCCGACGACGCGTTCATGTTCTACGCGCTCGCGGCCGGGAAAATCGATACCGACGGCATCACCTACGTCCACGAGCTCCAGGACATCGAGACACTCAATCGGCGGGCGCTGCGCGGCGAGCTCGAGGTCACCGCTGTCTCCATCCACGCCTACGCGTATCTCGCTGACCGCTACGCGCTGTTGCCGCATGGCTCGTCGATGGGGGACCGTTACGGACCGCGCCTGGTCGCGCGTGAGCCGCGATCGCGCGACTCGTTTGCCGGTGCGCGCATCGCGATTCCTGGCACGCTCACCACGGCCTACCTCGCGTTGAAGCTCTGGCAACCCGACTTCGTCGCCGTCCCGACCCCGTTCGATGAGATCGAAGACGTCGTGGACGGTGGAGCGGTCGATGCCGGGCTGTTGATTCACGAAGGCCAGCTGACGTTCGCCGACCGTGGCTTGCACCTCATCGCGGACATGGGCGAGTGGTGGTTCGAGCGGACTGGCCTGCCACTCCCGCTTGGCGGCAACGTCATCCGGAAGGACCTCGGCCCGGAGCTTATCGAGACGATATCGCGCCATTTACACGCCAGTATTGCGTATGGACTAGAGCATCGCGCGAAAGCGCTCGACCACGCCATGCAGTACGCACGCGGCCTCGACCCCCAGCGCGCCGACACCTTCGTCGGCATGTACGTCAACGACTGGACCCTCGATTACGGCGAGCGCGGCCGCGCGGCCGTCCGCCTCCTCCTCGACGAGGGGTATCGGGCAGGCATCATCCCGCACCCCGTCGACGTCGAGTTCGTCGGCGACCAGCGGTGACATCGGACACGAGCGCCTCGAAGCCGCCAACTCCTTGATTAGACGACTCTTAGCTCCGTCGAACCCAGTTACAGCGTTTCCCCTGGCTCGTCTCTAGCGGCGGTCGGAAACCGCTCGGCCAGCCTTCCGCCACCGCTCCTCGAGTCCGCAGCGAGCCTTCATGGTCTTTCCCGCACGTATCGGCGCGGCACACGCCTTGGGCTCCGACGAGCTCGATGCGCTGAGCCTCGGGATCGCGGTCGTCAATCCGGACTGGGACATCGTCAGGTGGAACCGCGCACTCGCCGAGCTCACTGACGTCGCCGCGCGCGATGCCCTGGGCAGCCCCCTCTGGCAACACCTCCCAGCCGTCGTCGGAACGCACGCGGATGCCGTGCTGCGACGCGCGATGCGCGACCGTGTCGCGTACCGCGGCCCCGCGCTCCCACTGGCGATCGGGTCGCGCCGGTCAATGCTCCGGGCCGCCCAGCCGTTAGGCGACGGTACGCTCCTCATCGAGCTCGATCACGACCCTCGTGCCGCTGAGGAAACGGCGGCCCTCGATTCGGTGCTGGCGCATCCCGGAGAGTCGGACGTCATCACCTCCGTCGCCCAGTCCATCGCCGACTCGACCGTTCCCCTCGACGCCGCGCTCGTGGCGCTGGCCAAACGAGCCTGCGACGTGCTCGGATGCCAGGGCGCGTCCGTCGCGCTCGTGGAGGACGATGCGTTTCGCACCGTCGCGGCGGTCGGCACCCTCGCCCCCACGACCGGTCAGTCGTCCCCCATTCGCTCCACGTTGAGCGAGCTGGCGCTCTCCGAGCGCCGTGTGATCGGCGGGAGGCGGGAGGGCCTCATCGCGCCGATGATCGTCGAGGGCACCGCCATCGGCCGTGTGCTCGCCGAGCATCCCGCGCACGGGGAGTTCCTTCCGTCACACGCGGTGCTTCTCCAGCGCCTGGCCGACCACGCCGCGCTCGCCGTCCGCGCCCGGCAGCATCGCGCGATCGCCGAGCGCCGTGCTCGCGAGGCGCACTCGCTCACCGAAGTCATCCAGCGGATCAACCAGTCGCTGGAGCTCGACCGCGTATTGACCCTCCTCGCGCAATACGCCGCCGAGCTGGTTGGCGGCGGACAGGCGCGCGTCCTCATTCTCGAGGAGGGACGCCTGTGCGCGAGCGGGGTCCACGGCGACAGTGAGCCATCGCTCGGCAAGATCGTTCCCGTGAGCGGATCGTTCGCCGGCGACTGCCTCACCGCACGGAAGCCACTGCGCACGACCGAGATTGGAGATGCCGACTCGCCGTGGCCGTGGACGAGCGAGCGCGTAACGCGCCGCTACAACGGCATCGCGATCCCGCTGCTCGTGGCGGACCGCGCGATCGGCGTGATCACGGTGTTCGGCACGGAACGGTGCTTCACCGAGCACGACGAGGAGCTCCTGCTCGTGCTGGCTGGGCACGGCGCGATCGCCGTCGAGAATGCCCGCCTCTTTCGGGCCGCGGCGAGAACGATGCATCACGCAAGCATCCTTGCGACCAACGCGCAGGCGCTCGCCCGACACGTGACGCCGAACGCGATGTTCGCCGACATCGTTCGTATCGCCGGTGAGGCCCTGCGCGCCAATGGCGTCGGGATCTATCTCGTCGACCGGGAGTCTCGCCGTGTCGACGTCGCGCTCCAGGAAGGGGTGGGGAAGGAAGCGGTGGAAGAGACCCGTCACTCGTTCTGGGAGACGCCACTGGCCGGTGTAACGCTCACCGCGCGCCCGATCTTCTTCCCTGACCTGCGCGCGCATGTGCATCTCCCCGCCGTCCCCCTGCTCATCGAGGCCGGCATCAGGTCGACCGCACTGCTGCCGCTGATCATCGAGGGAAGCGCGCGTGGTGTGCTCACGCTGCGGTACCGGGCGCATCAGCCGTTCGATGTCGACCAGCAACAGCTGCTCACCGATTTCGCCACGCACGTGGCGCTCGCGGTTCGCAACGCCCGCTTGTTCGACGACCTCGAGCGCCGAGCCGCGCGGCTCGAGGCGGTCGCGCAGGTGCAACGCGCCATTTCAGAGGCCGTGTCGCTCGACGAGGTCTACGCCAAGATCTACTCGGCAGTCGCCTCCGTCGTGGACTCGCCGTGCTTCCTCCTGCTGTCGTTCGACGAGGAGGCGGGGGTCTTCGTCCCCGAGTACTGCATCAACGACCGGCGGCCGATCGAGACGAAGGGGCTTCCACGCTTTCCGCCCGGAACGGGGAACACGACGCAGGCCTTCCTCACCCGCCAGCCCAACGTCGCGGCCCGCTCGCGAGCCGGCTGGTCCGGGCAGGTGCACGCCGTCGAGGGAGAAGGAGAGATCGCCGTCGTCCTCAGTGCGCCCATCCTCCACGGCGACCGCGCGCTCGGCGTGCTGCAGGCGCAGTCCTATGACCTGCAGGCGTACGACTGGGACGACGTCGACCTCATCATGCTGATCGCTCGTCAGGCGGGAACCGCGATCATGAACGCGCGCGCCTTCGAGGCGGAGCGCCGGGAGCTCGAGCGCGCGCAGTGTGCCGCCGCGGTCGCTCGCGTCGCCCTCGCCGCGAAGGAGTTGACGGACGGCGCGACCGCCGTGCTCGATGTCGTGACCCGGGTGTGTCCGGCCAACGGCATGATGATCACCATCATCGGCGCCGACGGAACGCGGCGCACCGTTGCCGAGCGAGGCGACGCGCCATCGGCCGACGCGACGAGCGGCGTCCTCCGCGTGGGGCTCTCGTCAGGCGACCGCGTGCTCGGCGAGCTGCTCGTGCGCGACGACGGCCTACCCCCGCATGTTCGCGAGACCCTGCGTCGTCTGGCGGATCCGCTGGCGCTCGCGCTCGAGACGCTGCTGCTGCGCGAGGAGGAACGGCATCAACAGGAGCGACGCCGCGTCCTCGCGACGGCGCTCGAGGCGATGGAGCAGCCGGTCTTCATCGTGTCCCGCGACCTCATCGTGCGCTACGCGAACGGGGCCGCCGTCGCCGCGTTCGGCTACCCGCCTGACGAGTTGGTCGGGCTGCACATTGGAACGTTCGAGGTCCATTCGTGGACCGCGCAGGATCGCCAGGCGGCGCTGGCCGCCATGGACGGAACGGGACACTGGGCGGGCGAGCGGCTGCTCCGACGGCGCGGCGGCGATGATTTCACCGCCTGGGTCATCGTGAGCCCCATTCGCGATGGCACCGGGCGCCGCGTCGGACACGTCATCGTCGTGCGCGACCTCACCGAGGAACGGCGGATCGCGGAGCAGCTTCGTCAGTCGGAGAAGCTGGCCGCGCTCGGCGAGCTCGTGGCGGGGGTCGCGCACGAGGTGAACAACCCGCTCACTGGCATCAGCGCCTTCGCGCAGCTGCTGCTCGAGGAGAGCCTCTCCGACGAGCAGACCGAATCCGTCTCGCTCATGAAGCGCGAGGCCGATCGGGCCGTGGCCGTGATCCGCGATCTGCTGGCATTCGCCCGCAAAACCGGCCCACGCAGCGTCGTCGTGGACATCAACGAGTTGCTCGAGCAGACCTTGCGGCTTCGCGCGTACGGCATGCGCTCCACCGGCGTGACGGTCGAGACGCATCTCGAGCCCGCGCTCGCCCGCGTGCGGGGCGACGACCGGCAGCTGCAGCAGGTGATGCTGAACCTGATCGTGAACGCCGAGCACGCAATGTCGAACACGTCGGTGCGACAGCTCACCGTTCGAACCGCGAACGAGGGAAGCCGCGTCGTCGTGGAAATCAAGGACACCGGCACCGGCATGACGTCCGAGATTCAGAAGCGCATCTTCGAGCCGTTCTTCACCACCAAGCCGGAAGGCACGGGCACGGGGCTCGGACTGAGCGTCAGCTACGGGATCATGCAGTCGCACGCCGGCACGCTCTCGGTCCAGAGCGCCATCGGGATCGGATCCACCTTCCGCATCTCCCTCCCTGCCGCCCCCGCGGATGAATCCGCGACCGCGGCCCCGAACGCACAGCAGGTCTCATGAGCAACCTCTCCGCCCTCCCGATACCGCGCCATCAGCGTGCGACGCCCGTGACCGCCGACGAATGGGCCAAGCGCATGCTCGTGGTTGATGACGACGAAACCATTCGTCGTGCGCTCGCGAAGTTCCTCGCCTCACGGGGCTTCGAGGTGCAAACGGCCGAGAGCGGATCGGTGGCGCTCCAGCACCTGGAGCGAGCTCGCTTCGTGCTGATGCTGTGCGACGTGCGCATGCCGGGGATGACTGGCGTGGAGGTGGTGCCGAAGGCGCTCGAGATCGATCCCGATCTCGCGATCATGATGCTGACGGCCGTCAACGACGCTCCGACGGCGACGGAAGCGCTCTCCAGCGGCGCGTACGATTATCTCATGAAGCCGATCGAGCTCGTCGACCTGGAGGAGGCGGTCACGCGGGCGCTACACAAGCGCGACCTGGCGATCGAGCGCCGCAAGGTCGAGCGGCTCATTCGAGAGGAAGTGGCGTTGCGCACGGCGGAGCTGGAGCGCGAGAAGGCCGCCTTGCGCGGACTGACGGTCAACATCGTCGAAACGCTCATCAACGCGATGGAAGCGAAGGACATGTACCTCCGCGGCCACTCGCAGCGCGTCGCGGCACTCGGCGCCTCCATTGCCGATCAGCTCGGACTCGACCCCGACGTCGTCGAGAACGTGCGCCTCGCCGGCCGCATTCACGACGTCGGCAAGATTGGAATTCGCGAGACCATCCTCAACAAGCCAGGCAAGCTCACAAGCGAGGAGTTCGAGCACATCAAGGATCACGTCCGTATCGGGATGGAGATCCTCGCCCCCCTCAAGCACATTGGCGAGGCACTACGCTACGTCCACGACCACCACGAGCACCACGATGGTGGTGGCTATCCACGCGGGCTCAGCGATCAGAACATCTCGATCGGCGGGAAGATCCTCGCGGCCGCGGATGCCTTTGACGCGCTCACCTCCAAGCGTGCGTACCGCGACCCGCTGACGCAGCAGGCAACGCTGGACTTGCTCGAGGCGCATGTGGGGCGTCTCCTCGATCCACGTGTCTTCGCGGCGCTCCAGACGGTCGTGGGTCGCGGCACGTCGCTCGTCTTCCTCGACGAGATCGAGGGCTGAGCCCCGTGACATCATCGCTCGCCACGAGGTCTTGAACGCCGAACGTTCTGACGTCTGACGTCTGACCTCTGACCTCTGATGTCTCCGCCGTACATGGAAATAATCCCGCCTTGACGAATTCACCGGACTGTTGTATAGCACCGTCGCACGGACGAATGCACGGGGCACATGTCGTGCGGCCGGATCAGTACCAACGCTCAGGCGCAATACGCGTGACCTTGCTGGTCGCGCATCACATACCCTCAGGAGGCAGACATGCCGCGCGGTGATGAGTCGAACGAGGAGCTTCTCTTCTCCGACCGCGATGATGACTCGGATGAGCCGGGCTATGGCGGCGGTGGTGGTTCCTACGATGATGACGAGGACGAGGAAGGGAGCGGCTGGGGGATGACGAAGCACGACAGCGACGACCTCTGGGACAGTGCTGAGGACGACGAGGACGATCTCGACGAGGACGACGAGGGCGGCTCGGTCGACGAGCTGGAGGAAGAAGAGGAGTTTGCCACTCCTCGGGGCGGCGGCGCCGGACGGGGCGCTCCCGCCACGCGGGGCGGCGGTGGTGGTGCCGTTGGGGGTGGAGCGGCCGCGACGCGCCCCGCCGGAGGCGGCGCAGGAGCCGGCGGCGGCGGAGTGCGCGGTGGAACGACGACCGGCGGTTCGATGACGGCGTCGGGCATGGCCGGCGGAGCGCGTCCGGCCTCCCCAGGCGGAGCGCAGGGCGGTGGTGCAACCGCCGGCCGGAGCGCCGGCGCCGCGACCAGCGGCGGGACCACTGGCGCGAGCAAGTCCGCCACCACGCGTCCAGCCGCAAAAAAAGCCGCCGCGAAGAAGAGTGCGCGCAAGGCTGGCGGCGGCAAGAAGAAGGCGGGAGGCGCGCGCTCCAAGGCCGGCGGCGGAAGCCGCGGGCGGAAGGGCGGCGGCGCGCGGAAGAGTGGCGGCGCCAAGCGCCGCACCGGAAGCGCGAAGAAGGCCGGCGGCGCACGCACACGCGCCAAGAAGAACAAGGGTCGCGGCGGCGCACGCAAGCGCTCCCGCCGCTGATCCTGCCGGTCGGGCCGAGGGTCGAGCGTCGCGGGTCGTACCAACACGACCGGCGGCCCTCGACCCTCGGGCGCATTCACTCTGAAGGCGGTCCGGACGATCGATGAGTGTCTTCGATCTCGAGCTCGAACGAGTCACCCAGGACCTGGCGCGCCGCATCCGACTGGTGATGCGCGCCGAAGCGATCGCGTTCGCGATCGCCGATGAGGGTACAACCCGCCTTCGCGTCGCGCACGCCGTTGGGTACGACGGTGAACGCGAGGGGCTGGAGGAACGCGTCCAGAGCCACGGCCTCGAAGCGCTCGCCGCTGGTCGGGTTCTGATGCACCGCACGCCGCGCGGTCAGGAGCTGACCGCTCCGATGCTCTCCCCCGTTGGGCTCATCGGCGCGATCGTCGTCCTCGCCGATGATGTCGATTCGAGCGCTGTCCTCGCGCGTGCGGAACGTGAGCTCGCCACGATCGCTGACGACGGCGCCATCGCGATCGAGCATGCGCGACGCCTCGGCCGCGTGCAGTACCGTGAGGAGCTCGAGGCCGCAGCCACGATCGCCACCGGCATCGCCAACGAGCTCCGCAATCCGCTCTTTGGACTGTCATCCGCCGCGCAGCTGCTTCGCTTCCGAGCGCGCGAAGATCCGGTGCTCGAGCGCAACATTGGACGCATTCTTCGGGAAGTGGAACGTCTCAACGGGATGGTCACCGATCTGCTCGAATACGGCAGTGCACACGTGCCGCAGCTCCAGCCGGGTGACCCGGACCGGGTGTGGGACGACGTCCTTCAGGCGCACCGGGGCGTCCTCGAGAGCCGAGCACTTCTCGTGACTCGCGAGCGCCCCAAGCACCACGCCACGTGTGACATTGATTCCGCGCATCTGTCGCAGGCGTTCGTCACTCTGCTCGCCCACGCCGCCGATGGCGCGCCGCAGGGGTCCGACCTGAAGCTCGTGTCCGAGACCCACGCGCGCGGCGCGTGGCGCTGCGCGATCACGCATGCCGGCCCCGCGATCCCGCCTGACGAGCTCGCGCGCGCGTTCGACATCTTTTCGCCCGTGAGACGCGGTGGGAGCGGCATCGCGCTCGCGCTCGCGCGGCGCATCATCGAGGAGCACGGGGGATCGATCACGATCGACAGCGACGCCGACCGCGGTACCACCGTGCGCATCGCGCTGCCCGGTTCCGCCCCCGAGCGGACGCCGCCACGGGCGCGAAAGGCAGCCGCCCCTCCGGTCGAGCGCGTGGTGGAGCGCGGCGTGTGACGCGCAAGTCCTGGCGTCGCGCGCTGCTCGCCGGCGGTGCGGCGATCGGCGCGGCGGCGACGTTCAACGCAATCGTTTCCCGCGGAGTCGCGCCGCTCGAGAATCTCCTCGGCGGTGAGGACATGTGGTTCCAGTGGCGCGGCCGACGTCTGTTCTACGCTCACCGGAAACCGCGAGCCCGCAAGGGTCGGCCGGTGGTGCTCCTGCACGGGATTCATCCCGCCGCGTGGTCGTACGAGTGGCGATCGAACGTCGACGCGCTCGCCGAGCGTCATGAGGTGTACGCGCTCGATCTGCTGGGATTCGGGATGTCGGACCGTCCCCAGATGCGCTACAGCGCGCGCCTGTACCAGCGCCTCATCGACGATTTCGCGCGACAGGTGGTCGCCGAGCCCGTGACACTCATCGCGTCGGGGCTCACCGCGGCGTATGCGTCGGTCCTCGGCGCCCGCGATCCTGGACAGTATCCGTCGCTCGTCCTCATCGAGCCCACTGGACTCGTCAGGCGCCACGACTCGGCCGGCACCGGTGGTGATCTCGCGCGCGCCGTGGTCGATGCGCCGCTGGTCGGCTCCGCCGTCTTCAACACGCTTACGTCACGGCGCAGCTTGCGCTACTGGCTCGAGCGCGTGTACGTCGATCTCGCCTTCGTGACGCCGGAGCTCGTTACCCTGTACTATCGCGCCGCGCACCAGCCAGGGGCTCGCCACGCGGCTGGTGCGTTTCTCTCCGGGCATCTCAACCTCGATGTCCGTGGCGCCATTCGACGCCTGCGCCAGCCGGTGATGCTCTTTTGGGGAGAGCAGGCCGTGGAGACGCCGGTCGAGGACGCGCGAGGCTTCCTCGCGCTGAATTCCGGCCTCCACCTGACCATCCTCGATCCCGCGGGCATGCTCCCCCACGATGAGCAGGCCGGCGAGTTCAACGAGACCGTGGCGAGGTTTCTCACCGCCGGGTGACGAGCGGAAGCGCTGGCTGGCACGTCGAAGTCGCACACCGTACCTTCCGATCATGGCGGATCTCTCGCCCGTCACCCTCCTCCGCGCGCACGCGCGTCACGCACCGTGGAACGCCCGAGGCCTCGCCGCGCACGCCACTGCGCTCGTCGATGCCGCGGCCATGCGCCCGACGAACGCGGCCGCTCGTGCATCGCTCAGCGCTCGCGCGATTCGCTTTTATGTCGCCAACGGTCTGCTCGACCGTCCTGAGGGCACCGGCACCGCAGCGACGTACGGCTATCGCCACCTGCTCCAGCTGCTTCACATCAAGATCCGGCAGCGCGAGGGGCAGACACTCGAGCGCATCAAGCCGGAGCTGGTGGAGCTGACGGGCGACACGCTCGAGCGCCGCGTCGCCACCGCCCTCGCGCCGGCGCTCGGCGCCGGCTCCGACGTCGCCGTTCACCGCGACGGCGAGCTCGACGGTGTGTGGCGTCGCGTACACGTTGCCGATGGAATCGAGCTGCACGTGCGCGATGACTCCCCGGCCTCCTCGTCCTCCGCGGTGGTGGCGATCCGTGAGGCGGTGCGCGCGGCGTTAGGCAGGGAGGACATCCGGTAGGCGGCTGACGCTAGAGGCCGCGCAGCCCTCCCGTCTCGCGGCGGAACCCTGCCTTGAGAAAGGCGTCGGTCCAGCGCCCTGCCGCCGCGTGCACTCCGTCGATCGTCTCGACCTCGATCTCCCGAAGCCGGCGGCCCACGGCCGCCGACGCGCGGAGATGAGCGAGGAGCGCCGCGGCCGCGGCCGTGACATCGGCCTCGGTCATCCACTGGGCAATCGCGATTCGTCGGCCGCGCCCTTCCACCGACAAACCCACCTCCCCCTCGCGCGTGACCAGGAGGGCACCACGTCCGCGCGGCCGCGCAAGACGATCAACCTCCACGCCTTCCAGCTCCAGCGCGTAGGGATTCGCCGGATCGTTGCCGGCGAGCACCACGAAGGGCGCCGCCTGATCGGGGTCGGTCGCGCGAAGCTGCTCGACCGCCTCCGGAAGTGCGAATTGAGCCCCCGCGAGCCCCCGAATGAAGTATCCGCGTCGCACTTCGCCCCGGAATTCCATTCGTTTGAGCTCGAGATAGACATTTCGCCATGGGATGGGCGGACGTTCCTTTTTCCACCAGTTACGCGCCACTATGCCGTATCTTTCGAGCCACTGACGGGCGATTGCGCCTGCGTGTTCCTCCGGCTCAAGCGCAGTGCCCAGCGTCCCGGGCGTCCGGCACAGCACCCAACGACCCACCCACCCGGAAACCGACCCGGCCCGATCCGGCCGCCGCCACCTCGGCAACCGCCGCACCGACATCCGGCGCTGCACCACCCGTCTCCCCCCACTCGGCGCAAAATTACGCGGGAGCCAGCGAGTGGGATCGTCCAGGCCCGGCCGCGAGCGGTTCGGGAGCAATCGCGTTCGCACTACCTCACGCAACGCTTCCACCGAGTCGTTCGTCACCTCACCCGCCGCAACCAGCTCACGCAACGCGTCCCGCAACGCCAGCGCCGTCAAACCCGTCACCGCCTGCAGGTCCGCGAGGAACGACGCCCCGTGCTGCGTCAATGCGTCGCGAACCACGCCGGCCTGATCGCTCAGCGGCAGGTCATCGGAGGCCGGAGACATCCATACCAACCCGGCCCCACGCTCCACGAATCGAACGCCGCGGAGCGCGATCGTGCGCGCCGCCGGGTCCACGTGCGGCGCGCCCGCCCACACGAACCGCCCACCAGCCGCCACCTGCGACAGCCACGATGGGTCGTATCGGTCGAGACGAGACGGGAAATAGTCACGCTCCCACCCCTCGGCCGGACGCGCGACCCCGAGAAGCTGCGCGAGTACCCGCTCCACCCCCGCGGCGCCCGTTAGGCGATGACGCGGGTCGACGTGCTGCCACCGCTGGAGAAATGCCGCGAACGCCGGCATCTCGACGGCGGCGATCTGGCGTCGCACCGCCGCCAGCGCCCGCAACCGCGCACGCTCCACCAGCCGCCGAGCGCACCACTCCGGCTCCCGCGTCTCCCGGCGAAACCGGCCGCGGATCATCCGGCCGCTCCGCTCCCATTCGGTGAGGCGCGCGCGGAACCACTCCTCGTCCCAGGCGTAGCGGGAAGTGAGCTCGGCCAACGTCACCGGTCCCGAGAGCGCGAGATATCGCGCGAGTACTTCGCGACGGGCCGCCGTAGGATCCAGCGCGGCGGTTCTCAACGCATCGGGAACCGCACGGACCACCGGCATATCCTCGAGCGCTGGCCCGCCGCGAACGATCCCCGATGACTCCAACCCGAGAGCGGCCGCATACCGCGGATAATCCTCGGTGAGAATCAGACGCCATTGTGACCCTGTCCGGACGTCGAACGGAACCGAAACGAGCCGACCGTTCGTCAGGAGCTCTTCGAGCGGGTTCCCTCGCGTCCATTCACTCGGTCCGGCGATGCGCTCCGCCACCTCATCCGTCGTCAGGTCGCCCACCCGATCGATGAGCTGTGCCAGCTCGTCGGCCGTCCGCGCGCGACGATTCGCGACCGTGCCGCGGCGGATCGCCAGCAGCTCCTCGATCGCACGGCGCAAGTCGTCGTCCGCCCCTTCGACGAGCATGACGTCGTCAAGCAGAGCGCGATCGACGGCCAGCAACGCGGCACGGCGCTCAGCCCTCGGCGTGTCGTCCGCGTAGAGCCAATCCATCACGAAGCCAAACTGAAGGCTCGACGCGAATGGCGATGGCTGCGACGTCTCGACCGTCCGCACCGCGATCCGCCCCGCCGCGATCTCACCGAGGACGCCGAGCAGGGCATCGAGGTCGAAGGCATCGCGCAGGACCTCGCGATACGTCTCGACGAGGATGGGGAACTCGGGCCAGTCGCGGACGGTCTCGAGGAGGTCCGCCGCCTTCAGCCGCTGAAGCCACAGCGGCATGCGTCGGCGGGCGCTTCCGCGCGGAAGCAGCAGCGCGCGAGCGGCATTCATGCGGAATCGGGCACCGAACAGTGACGTCGTGCCCACCTCGTCGATGACCCGCCGCCGTGCCTCGTCAGGCGTCATGCCGAGCACACGATCCACGGGAGGAGCGCCGCCGAGGTCGGGCAAGCGAAGCATGACCCCGTCGTCGGAGGTCTGAACCTGAACGTCGATCCTGGTGAGGCCCGGCTCCGCCCTTCCCATCGTCGTGGTCAACGCTTCACGCAGTCGCTGACCCAGCGCCATTCCCCACGGGGCATTCACCCGGCCGCCGAAGAGGGAATGCAACACGATTCGCCACGCGCCGAGGTCGTCGCGAAAGTACTCCACCACGATCGTGCGCTCGTCAGGCACCAGCCCTGTCGCCGCTCGCTGCTCCGCCACGTAACGCGCCAGTGAATCCCGAGACGCCTCGTCGACCGACACGGTCGACAACGCCTTCGCCTCGTCGGCCGACGGCTCCAGGCGCCGAACCGTTCCGACCCGCCCGGCCATGCCCACGCCGCGCGCGGCGTACTCACCGTGCCAGAAGGGCATCCGCGCCGGTGCACCCGGCGCCGGGTGGACGATCACACGGTCGTGCTCGATCGTTGCGATCCGCCACGTGGAGGAGCCGAGCTGAAATACGTCGCCCACGCGCGACTCGTGGACGAACTCCTCATCCAGCTCACCGAGGCGGGTCCGATCGGGCAGCGTCACCGCGTAGAGTCCACGATCGGGAATCATCCCGCCCGACATGACGGCGAGCAGTCGGCTTCCGCGCGAGCCGGTGATGACGCCGTTCACTCGGTCCCATGTGATGCGCGCTTCCAGCTCGCCGGCGATGTCCGAGGGGTACTTGCCGGCGAGCATCGCCACCACCTCGTCGAACGCCGCTCGCGTGAGCCGATGATACGGATAGGATCGCCTGACGAGCGCGAACAGGTCGTCCGCCTTCCAGTCGTCGACCGACACCATCGCCGTGATCGTTTGCGCCAGCACATCCAGCGCGTTCTGTGGCACGATCGTCGGCTCGACATCCCCGTCACGCATTGCGGCGGCAATGGCCAGGATCTCGACGAGGTCGTCGCGAAATGTCGGGACGAGCACACCGCGGCTCGTCTCGCCGAGCGTGTGCCCGGCTCGCCCTATTCGCTGGAGCGCCGCCGTGACGCGCTTGGGGGACTGCAGCTGCATGACGAGATCGACGGACCCGATGTCGATGCCGAGCTCGAGGGAGCTGGTCGCGACCAGCGCGCGCAGCTCGCCCGCCTTCAGCGCGATCTCCAGCCGTAAGCGCCGCTCGCGCGCGAGCGAGCCATGATACGGCTGCGCAATATCCTCCTCGGCGAGCGCGTTCAGCCGCGCGGCGATCTTCTCTGCCTGCGCCCGGTTGTTGACGAACACGAGGGTCGTCCGCGCCTGGCGCACCTGCTCGAGCACCAGCGATACGACCCTGGGCCACACGGTGCCCCCGACGCTGCCGAGGTCCGGCACAGGGGACCGGACCGCGATGTCGAGGCGCTTCACGAGGCCGCAGTCGACGACCCGAATGGAGGGTGGGAGCGCGGCCCTCTGGCCATTCTTCCTCGGTTCGTCGTCGGCGTTCCGCACCCCGCTGAGAAACCACGCGACTTCGGCGACCGGCCTAACGGTGGCCGACAGCCCGATACGTTGGGGAGACCGAACGGCAAGAGCCTCGAGCCGCTCGAGCTGGAGTGCCAAATGGACCCCGCGCTTCGTGCCCGCGACCGCGTGGATCTCGTCGACGATCACCACGCGCACGTCCGAGAACATTCCCCGGCCACGCACGCTCGTCAGCATGATGTTCAGCGATTCCGGCGTGGTGATGAGGATGTGCGGCGTCTTCCGGAGCATCCGCGCCCGCGCCGATGCCGGGGTGTCCCCGGTACGTACGGCGACGCGAATCTCGGGGAAGGCCTCGCCGGCGCGCTCGAACCGCTGCCGCAGCTCGACGAGCGGGCGCTCGAGGTTGCGCTGGATGTCGTTGTTGAGCGCCTTGAGCGGGGAGACGTACAGAATGCGGATCGCGTTGGGCAGCGGCGCCTCCGCCCCTTCCACGATCAGCGCATTCACTTCCCACAGGAATGCCGCCAGCGTCTTGCCGGTGCCGGTCGGGGCGAGAATGAGCGTGTCTGCACCGCTGGCGATCGCCGGCCATCCCTGCCGCTGCGGA
Source organism: Gemmatimonadaceae bacterium (assembly GCA_035650335.1). Lineage (GTDB taxonomy): Bacteria > Gemmatimonadota > Gemmatimonadetes > Gemmatimonadales > Gemmatimonadaceae > JAICNG01. The sequence goes on from DASRHU010000087.1 coordinate 24,077, forward strand.
TCACTCGGCGCACGGAACGTCTCCGTGAACCATGCGCGAACCAGCGGATGAAACGTGCGCAGCGCGGACGCTCCACCGCGCGGACTCACCCGCGAGGTACCGGGCTCGTGGACGGAGTCACAGGAGGCGGGAGAGCAGATTCGCCGCGTGCTCGAACAGCTTCTGATACAGGGGACGATCGCGGAAGGTCTCGAGCTTGATCTCCCTCGAGTGTCTGAGATCCTCGAGAAACACCGAGTCCATGGCGGCGCCGACGCGCCGGTCGAACGTCACCAGGTTGGACTCATCGTTGAACGCGAGCGACCTGTTGTCGAAGTTCATGGTGCCCACCGTACTCCACACGCCGTCGATCACGAAGGTCTTCGCGTGCATCATCGAGGGCTGGTACTCGTAGACCCGCACGCCCCCTTCGAGAAGCTGCTCGTATCGCTTGCGCCCGGCGTACCAGGTCGTCTTGATGTCGGTTTTGTCACTCGCGGTCAGGATGCGGACGTCCACGCCGCGACGCGCGGCGGCGACGAGCATGCGACGAAAGTCATCGTCAGGCACGAAGTACGAGTTCGAGATGTACATGGTGCGCCGTGCTCCTTCGAGCGAGAGCGCGAGGAACCGCTCTGCCGGTGTGCTCCCGACCGTCGGCGCCATGTGGAGCAGCGCGCCGTACTGATCACCGTCCCGCCGGAACTCCTCGATCGGAAAGAACAGATTGCCCGTAATGAGCTCGCCCGTCGCCTCGGCCCACCCCGCCGCGAACGTCGCCTGAAGCTGCATGACCGCGGGGCCGGTGAATCGAACGTTGGTATCGCGCCAGCTCTCGAGCGTTCGGCCGTTGCCAAGCCATTTGTCATCGATGCCGAAACCGCCGGTCCATCCCACGTGCCCGTCCACGACGACGACGCGGATGTGCGAGCGGTGGCCCGCCTTGTCCAGCTGATACCACCGGGGGGGACGGAAGATCGCGACCTGAACTCCCGCGGCGCGCAGGCTGTCCTGCCATTCTTCGGTGAGGTTCTGCGAACCAATCGCATCCTGTAGAAAGAGGACGCGTACACCGGACTTCGCACGCTCGATCAGGATGCTCTTCAGCGTGTCCGCGACCTTCCCTGGATTGCCGTAATACATCTGCAGGGTGATCGTCTCGCGTGCCGACCGCAGATCGGCCCACAACCGCGGGTACGTTTCGTCGCCGCTGAACAACACGTCGACGTCGTTTCCCTCCTCCATCGTCATTCCCGCGAGGAGATCGAGCGTGCGTCGAAAGAGCGGGTCGGTGACGGCCGGAGGCGGCGCGTCGCCGAACGTCTTCACCGATGACACGGGGGTTCCCCTCGTCAGGTAGAGCGCACCGACACAGGAAAAACCCAGTAACAGAATCCCGACGACGATCAGTCCGGTGGTTTTGAGTGCGCTCACGGGTCCGGTGGCAGGAGCAGGGCGATTCACAAGAGGTCGAACGGAGCATACCTCGCTCCCCATCGCCTCTCAATATCCGTGCTTGCGCTTTTCCACCATTCCCGCATCGTTCGTCGCCGTGATGCAGCGCTTCTTGTCCGATCGCGTCGTACTCGTCACCGGGATCGGTCGCAAAGGCCAGGTAGGCGAGGCCGTTGCGTCCGCGATCGCCGACGCCGGTGCCTCGATCGCGGCGGTCGACATCCTCGCCGACGTCGCCGAGGAGCGTGTCACCGCGCTCCGGTCTCGCGGCGCGCAGGCGGATGCCTACGCGTGCGACCTCACCAACGAGAGTGCGGTCCAATCGCTCGCCGCGACGATCGCATCACGGTACGGTGGACGCATCGATGGCGTGGTGAATGTCGCCGGCGGCTTCGGGATGGCGAGCGTCGCCGATAGCGCGCTTCAGGTGTGGCAGCGCCAGCTGGCGCTGAATCTCACCACCGCCGCGCTCACGACACGAGCCGTCCTTCCGCTCGTCCGCGCCGCACGAGGTGCATTCGTCTTTTTCGGATCCGCCGCGGCCTTGCCCGGCGCATCGGTGAAGGATGTCGCTGCATACGCCAGCGCGAAGAGTGGCGTGCTCACCCTCATGCGCGCCGTCGCGGAAGAAGAGCGCTCGAGCGGCGTTCGCGCGAACGCCGTTGCTCCGATTTCCATCCGCACCGCTGACAACGAGCAGAGTATGGGTCCCGACGCGCGTTACGTCGAGCGCGAAGATGTCGCGCGCGTCGTCGCCTGGCTGTGCGCCGATGCATCGAGACCG